>NZ_JBFAJO010000244.1:0-1004 GCF_040655255.1 Kitasatospora sp. NPDC050463 | reverse complement strand
CCGCCGCGAACGGAGCGATCTTCGCCTCGGCCAGCGAACGCACCGCCTCACGAAGCATCTCGTGCTCCTCGGAGATCCGGAAGAGATCGAAGTCCTGGCTCATGATCGGTACTCCTGTTTCGCGACGGTACTCAGTACCCTTCATTATGCATGCGTGCAGCAAAAAGGGAACTCAGTGCCTTCACAGGGCGGTACTGAGTTCCCTATCCTTTTGCTGGCGTACGGAGGCCGTACTACGGACGTACACCGGGGACGCACACCCCGGCCGTCCATGCCGGCCGTACACCGGCGGCGCACAGCGAGCCGGAAGCCCAGTCCGAGTGCAGGGAGATGACACCGTGGTCCACTCAGCCATCGACGCCGACATCGAGAGCACCCCGCTGTACTTCCAGCGCTGTACGTGGTGCAGCAACCCGACCTTCCAGCGGCTGCTCTGCCCCACCTGCGGCTCCACCGAGCTGCGACTGGAGCGCAGCCAGGGCACCGGCGTGGTGCGCCGGTGCGCCGTCGAGCAGGCGCGGACGCCGCTGGCCCGGCAGAAGTCGCTGATCCGGATGGCCGAGGGCTTCGATGTCTGGTGCATCGTCAGCGGCCTGCGCAGCACCGTCCCGGTGGGTACGCGGGTCCGGCTGACCCCGGCCGCCGACTCCGACCAGCCGGAGCTGACGCTGCTGCCGCAGGAGGAGCCGGAGCGGGCCGAGCCCGTGGAGCCGCGCCCGCTGCCGCCGTGCCAGGGCGGCTTCACCCAGCATCTGGCGGCGTACGCCGAGTAGCTCACGCGATACGCCCGGACGGCGCGCGGCAGGCATGGACCACCTGCGGAACGTACGCCGGGCGTAGCGGCGCCTGATACGCCGGAGGGCGTGGCACCGGGTACTCGGTGCCACGCCCTCCGGCGTATCGGGTTCGGACCGCGTCCGGTCAGCCCTTGCGGGCCTGGACCTCGCCGGTGAGCTGCGGCAGCACGGCGAAGAGGTCACCGACCACGCCGTAGTCGACCAGCT
>NZ_JBFAJO010000243.1:0-1028 GCF_040655255.1 Kitasatospora sp. NPDC050463 | reverse complement strand
CTGAGGCCAGCCCTCGTTCAGATCCGTCTGCATGCCCCGAACTCGGTCGGCGAGACCCAGCGTGGATGCCTTCTTCGTCAGCCGGTGGAGCAGTTGGGGGGAAAGGTCCAAAGCGGTGACGGCGGCCTGCGTGAAGTGCTGCGCGAGGGCGAGAGCGCCGGTCCCGGTCCCGCTGCCCAGGTCGACGATGCGAAGGGGTTCCCGGTCGGACAGTTCGCCCAGCCAGTTGGTCAGTTGCAAGAGGTAGGGCCCCAGGACCACAGCGTCCAGATCCAGGAGCTCGGCCATCGCGACCATGCCGGCGTCGGCTCCAGCATGGTCCTGGTGCACAGGAGAAGGGCCGGTTTCGCGGGAGATCGTGTTCATGCTTCGACCGTAACGTGACCTTGCATGGATCACATACACTCTTGCATATGACGCAAGAAAGCGATTTGGACAGCACAGTCCGCATGCGCATCCGGAGCCTGCGGCAGGCCCGCGGCTGGTCTCTGGACAACCTCGCCGAACGCGCCCTGATGAGCCCCTCCGGCCTGAGCCGCATCGAGACCGGCCGCCAGCGCATCAGCCTCGACCAGCTGACCTCACTGGCACGCGCCCTGGGAACCTCGATCGACCAGCTGGTGGAAACTGTCAACGACGACGACGTCGTGATCAGGCCCGAGCGCGACGAGCAACGAGGACTGACCACCTGGCTGCTGAGCCGCGGATCCGCGCCCGGCGGTGTCAGCGTCGCCAAGATGCGCATCACGGACGAGGCACAAGGACCGGGGATCGATCAGCTCGGCGTGCACCCCGGCAGGGAATGGTTCACCGTCCTGTCGGGAACCGTCACGCTGATCCTCGGCGAACGCGCCGTACGGGTCGAGACCGGCCAGGCCGCCGAGTTCTCCACCATGACCCCCCACGCCGTCAAGGCACACGGCAGTCCGGCAGAGATCCTCGTCATCCTCGACCACGACGGACAGCGCACCCACCTCCACCCCCCGGCTTGAGCCGGCGGACTCCCGCGAACCGACCGGTTCCCTTCT
>NZ_JBFAJO010000242.1:0-1028 GCF_040655255.1 Kitasatospora sp. NPDC050463 | reverse complement strand
CTAGGGCCTGTGTGATGTTGTGATCAGCTGGTGGTCGGCAGGAGATCGTCGACCCAGATCATTGAGGCGCGAAGGTGGAGGCCGGCGAGGTAGCTCTCGGGGGTCTTGTCGAACCTTGTGGCGATGCCGCGCCAGGCCTTCAGCTTGTTGATCAAGCGCTCGACGGTGTTCCGCTCCTTATAGAGGTCGGCGTCGTGGCCGACGGGCCGGCCGCCCTTGCTGCCCTTCTTCTTCCGGTTGGCGGCTTGGTCCTTCTTCTCCGGGATGACCGCCTTGATGCGGCGCTTGCGCAGGTGGGCGCGGTTGCCGCGGGACGAGTAGGCCTTGTCCCCGGCAACCGCGTCGGGTCGGGTGCGGGGCCGGCCGACGGGCACCCGGACCCGGATCTTCCTGAGCACGGGGATGAACTGCGGGCTGTCGGCGACCTGTCCCTCGGTCAAGACGAACGCCAGCGGGCGGCACTTGCGGTCGCCGGCACAATGGATCTTGCTGGTCTGTCCACCTCTGGAGCGCCCGAGCAGGGCGGCTTTGAGCCGGAGTTTGCGCCGGCGTCGGATTCGTCGCCGTTCTTCCCGTTCCGGGTCGTCTGAGGCGTCCTGCCCGTCTTGTCCTTCCGGGCGGCCCCCCTTTGCCGGGCCTTCTCCGCCTCGTCAGCGGCCTTCTCCAGGGCGGCCAGAGCGTCGGGGTCCAGGTGCATACCGGCGGCGTCGTGGTGGGCGCGGACCGTGGTGGAGTCCACGCTGACCAGCGACAAGTCCACCTCGCCCCGTTTCGCGGCCTCCGCGATCAGCCCCTCCAGCAGGGCTTCGAAGACGCCGGCGTCCCTCCAGACCCGGAAGCGACCGTAGACGGTCGGCCAGGGCCCGAACTCGGAGGGCATCTCCCGCCACTGGGCGCCCGAGCGGAACCGCCAGATCACCCCTTCGAACTGATCCCGCAACCGCTCCGGGTATGGGCCGTACTCGCCAATCGGCAGATACGGCTCGATTAACTCCCACTGACTGTCGGTGAGTTGCCTGCGCGTCACA
>NZ_JBFAJO010000241.1:0-1048 GCF_040655255.1 Kitasatospora sp. NPDC050463 | reverse complement strand
GGCGGGAACCGCCACAAGGCGGACCTCTAGCGCTGCAGTGTCAACACGCCCGGCCGGTACGGCAGGAGACCGTAGTCCATGCCGTCGGTGCTGGGGTCGCGCCCCTGGTAGAGGAACTGCAGGTTGCAGGGGTCGATGGTCTTGGTCTGGTCGGGGTTGGTGCGAACCAGATCGCCGTGGCTGATGTCCTTGGTCCAGCTGGTGGCGCCGCTGTTGGCACTGCCGGCGAAGGGGTTGGTCACGGTGTCGGCCTGCGGTGTCCACGTGCCGTCCAGGCTGGTGGCCGTGAACGAGCGGAAATAGCGACCGTACCCTGAGTAGTTCTGGGCCTCGACGATCATGAGGTACTGGTTCTGGCCCTGGACCTTGTAGACCTCCGGCGCCTCGAACAGGTTGAGCGCCGTGTCGCTCATGATCTTCGTGAAGGAACCGAAGGTGCCCGGGAAGTTGCCGATGGGCATGCTGGCGCGGTAGATGCCGCCCTCATCGTCGGCGAAGAACATGTACATGTTCGTGTCGTCGCCGATGAGGGTCACGTCGAGGGGGCCCCCCTTCGGGAGGGTGCCTGTGAACAATTCCTGCTGCGCGGACCAGCCGTTGGGGTTGGTGGGGTCGCTCGAGGTGCGGTAGCCGAAGCTGTATGGCCAAGCCCCGTTGTAGGCGAGCACCCAGAGGTTCTTCGGGGCGAAGTAGAACAGCGTCGGCGCGATGCCGTCGAAGGGAATCGTGTTCTGGGTGGCGGTGGCCATGTCGGACCAGTTCGTGAAGGGGCTGAAGGTCGTCAACCCCCAGCGCCCATCGTTGCCGGCGAGGGTGTTGTGCGTCGTGGCATAGACGACGTGCTTGCCGTTGTGGACGACGCTGGTGAAGTCCTTGAGCGAGGCCCACCCCGACTTCGGCTCCGCCAGCGGGCCGGTCGATGCCCAGCGGTAGGTCGACGGCAGCGTGCATGTGCCGGTGCCCTTATCCACCTGGACGAGTTGCCACTGCTGGTTGGTGCCGCCCCAGTCGTTGTACTGCACGACGTTGGCGCCGTCGTTGGTCGCCG
>NZ_JBFAJO010000240.1:0-1050 GCF_040655255.1 Kitasatospora sp. NPDC050463 | reverse complement strand
CTAGTGTCCTGCGCCGGAGATCCGTCGGCAGAAGCGGGCGAGGGAGTCGAGGATCTCATCGGCGGTCTTGGTCCAGGTGAACGGCTTGGGGTCCTCGTTCCAGGTCTTGATCCAGGTGCGAATGTCGCGTTCGAGGGCCTGGACGTTCTTGTGGGCGCCGCGTCGGATCATCTGGTCGGTGAGGAAGCCGAACCAGCGCTCCACCTGGTTGATCCACGAGGACCCGGTCGGAGTGAAGTGCATGTGGAACCTGGGATGCTGCGCCAGCCAGGTGCGAATGGCCGGGGTCTTGTGGGTGCCGTAGTTGTCGCAGATCAGGTGGATGTCGAGGCCCTCGGGAACCTCGCGGTCGATCTTGATGAGGAACTTCTTGAACTCCGCCGCCCGGTGCCGGCGGTGCAGTGAGGTGATGACCTTTCCGCTGCTGGTGTCGAACGCGGCGAACAGGGTGGTCAAGCCGTTGCGCACGTAGTCGTGGGTCCGGCGCTCGGGCATGCCCGGCATCATGGGCAGGACCGGCTGGGAGCGGTCGAGGGCCTGGATCTGCGACTTCTCGTCCACCGACAGCACCACCGCGCCTTCGGGCGGGTCGAAGTACAGGCCGATCACGTCGTGGACCTTCTCGATGAAGAATGGGTCGGTGGAGAGTTTGAAGGTGTCGGCCAGATGGGGCTTGAGCTGGAACTTCCGCCAGATCCGTCCGACGGTCGACTTCGAGAGGCCGCTACGGGCGGCCATCGAGCTCCGGGACCAGTGTGTCGCGTTCTTCGGGATCTCCTCCAGCGTCGCCACGACGACCGCCTCGATCTCGTCCACCGCGATCGTGGGCGGACGGCCCGGCCGGGGTTCGTCCACCAGGCCCTCCAGCCCCTCGGCGAGGAACCGCCGACGCCACTTGCGGACCGTGTCCGCCGTGATGCCCAACTCCCTTGCCACACCGACGATCGACGGGACTTCCAGACCGTCGCACGCCAACACGATCCGGGCCCGCAGAGCCAGCGCCTGGGCGGACGAGGCTCTGCGGGCCCACCGCGTCAGCGCAGCCCGCTC
>NZ_JBFAJO010000239.1:0-1057 GCF_040655255.1 Kitasatospora sp. NPDC050463 | reverse complement strand
TGCCGGGGTACCCCGCCGGTACCCGCTACGGCAGGTTGCGGGCCATCACGATGCGCTGGACCTGGTTGGTCCCCTCGTAGATCTGCGTGATCTTCGCGTCCCGCATCATCCGCTCCACCGGGTAGTCCCGCGTGTACCCGTACCCACCCAGCAACTGCACCGCGTCCGTCGTGATCTCCATCGCCGCGTCCGACGCGAAACACTTCGCCGACGCCCCGAAGAACGTCAGATCCCCGTCCCCACGCTGCGACTTCGCCGCCGCGACATACGTCAACTGCCGCGCCGCCTCCAGCTTCATCGCCATGTCCGCCAACATGAACTGCACACCCTGGAAATCACCGACCGGCTTCCCGAACTGCTTCCGCTCGCGCACATACCCCTTCGCGTAGTCCAACGCCCCCTGCGCGATCCCCACCGCCTGCGCCGCGATCGTCACCCGCGTGTGGTCCAGCGTCCGCATCGCCGTCGCGAACCCCGAACCCTGCGCCCCGATCATCCGATCCGCCGGAATCCGCACATTGTCGAAGTACACCTCACGCGTCGGCGACCCCTTGATCCCCAACTTCCGCTCCGGCGCCCCGAACGACACACCCTCGTCGCCCTTCTCCACCACGAACGCCGAAATCCCCTTCGACCGCAACTCCGGATCGGTGACCGCCATCACCGTGTAGAACTCCGACACCCCCGCATTGGTGATCCACCGCTTCACCCCGTTCAACACCCAGAAGTCCCCGTCCCGCACCGCCCGGGTCCGCATCCCCGCCGCGTCCGAACCCGCCTCCGGCTCCGACAGGCAGTACGAGAACATCCCCTCACCCCGCGCCAACGCCCCCAGGTACTTCGCCTTCAACTCCTCCGACCCCGACAACTGCACCGGCAACGAACCCAACTTGTTCACCGCCGGGATCAACGACGACGACGCACACACCCGCGCCACCTCCTCGATCACGATCACCGTCGCCAGCGCGTCCGCCCCCGCACCACCGAACTCCTCCGGCACGTGCACCGCATGCAGGTCATTGGCCCGCAACGCCTCCAACGCCTCCTGCGGGAACCG
>NZ_JBFAJO010000238.1:0-1085 GCF_040655255.1 Kitasatospora sp. NPDC050463 | reverse complement strand
GGCGACCATCTCGTCCTCATTGCTCACACCCAGTACCTGCACGACCGTCAGCATAGGATCGAACTCGGTGGGTGCCGCAGCCTGCCGCACGTCATTTCGTCCACAGGTCTTGACTATTGCTCCACTTCGGCCCGCTGCGGCAGTTCACCCTGGCCAACTCCCACCACCGCAGCCACCCCGCGCAAACCCAGGCACTGCACCGCTACCTGCGCTGGCGCAACACCAACGCCCGCCACCCCGACGTACTCGCCGCCCAACGCAAGGAACGCGCCCGCAGCCGCAGCGAAAAGGGCATCCGCTGGGGCGGACGCCCCCTCAACACCGCAGCCTGACCAACCGCGAACCGCAGCTCCCGAAGGCCGAAGGGGCAAGTTACGGGAGAAGGCCAGCGACAGAAGGATGACTCAGGAGGCGGACGGCTCGATCTCCCCCGCGAAGACGATGAACTGGTCGATGAGGCTCCGTCGCAGATGGACGACGTCCGTTCCCGCCAGGCGGGGGCCACCATCAGGCGTGGTGAAGACCCACTGGTACCGGGCCCATTCGTCAGGCATGTCCACCGCTGAGCAGCGCACCATCGTGCCGGGCCCCGCCGGGTGACGCCGGATGTCCAGCACGAACCGCTCGACCGCCGCGATTCCTTCGCTGCGACCCAACGGTCCCCAGAAGACCACGTCTGAGGTCAGGGCCTGGGAGAGCAGGGCAGTCACATAGTTGTCGTCCGAGGCGTTGAACGCGGAGATGAACGTGTCGATCGCGGAGCGTGCGGTCTCTTCCTGCATGCCCCCAGTAATACCAGCCGTTTCGCATGCGCTGGTCCCACGAGCCGCCTTTCGGGCGGATTCGCATGATCGTCGCGACGTTGCTGCTGTCAGAGCGCCTGCGAATAGCTCGGCCGGGGTCTGCCATCTCAGGGTCTTGCGGGGGTGGTTGTTGAGGCGGTCCTCGATCGCTCGCAGGTCGTCGGCGGTGTGGACCGACAGGTCGCTATTGAACTTGATTGGGTGATGTCGGGGCTGTTCGCCTGACGGTGGGGCTGTGGATCCGGTAGCCCTGGGGCATGAGGTACGCGCAGGGCGGCGGCT
>NZ_JBFAJO010000237.1:0-1114 GCF_040655255.1 Kitasatospora sp. NPDC050463 | reverse complement strand
GACGAGCAGGCGGTGTCCACGGTCACCGCCGGGCCCTCGAAGCCGAAGGTGTAGGAGAGGCGGCCGGAGGCGACGCTGCCGGAGTTGCCGATCCCGATCAGGCCCTCCAGCTCGGCCGGGGTGGAGCCGAGTTTGGTGGCGTAGTCGTGGTACATCACGCCGGCGAAGACGCCGGTGCGGCTGCCGCGCAGCCGGTCGGCGCTGATGCCGGCGCGTTCCATCGCTTCCCAGGAGGTTTCCAGCAGCAGGCGCTGCTGCGGGTCCATCGCCAGTGCCTCGCGCGGGCTGATGCCGAAGAAGGCGGGGTCGAAGTCGCCCGCGTCGTAGAGGAATCCGCCGTGGCGGGAGTAGGAGGTGGCGACCGACTCCGGGTCGGGGTCGTAGAGGCGCTCCAGGTCCCAGCCGCGGTCGGTCGGGAACTCCCCGATGGCGTCCGCGCCGCCCGCGACCAGGTGCCACAGGTCCTGCGGTGAGCCGACCCCGCCCGGGTAGCGGCACGCCATGCCCACGATCGCGATCGGCTCGCGGGCGGCGTCCAGGAGCGAGCGGTTCTGTTCCCGCAACCGCTCCGTCTCCTTCAGCGAGGTCCGCAGGGCCTCGATGAGCTTGGGATCGTGCGCAGACATGTCGCCTCGTGCTCTCGCGATACGGACTGTTCAGGAAGTCTTGACGGACGGGATCGGCCGGGCGGGCGGGCCGGTTGTCAGCGGACGCCCAGCGTCGCGGCGATGTACCGCAGGACGGCCGGGGCGTGGTCGTTGAGGTAGAAGTGACCGCCGGGGAAGACCTCCAGCGCGAAGGAGGCGCCGGTGTGCTCCTTCCAGCGCAGTGCCTCGTCCCGGTCGACCTGCGGGTCGTCGTCGCCGATCAGGACGTGGAGGGGCGAGTCGATGACGGCGTCGGGCCGGCAGCGGTAGGTCATCACGGCGGTGTAGTCGGCGCGCATCGCGGGCAGGACCATGTCGAGCAGTTCGGGGTCGTCCAGCATCCGCGAGTCGGTCCCGCCCAGGCTCCTGACCTCGGCGACCAGCGCCCGGTCGCTCTCCTGGTAGAGGGTCTCCTCCCGCACGGCCGAGGGCGCCCGCCGGCCGGAGGCGAACAGGGCGACGGGGGT
>NZ_JBFAJO010000236.1:0-1117 GCF_040655255.1 Kitasatospora sp. NPDC050463 | reverse complement strand
CCGGCGTCGACGGCGGCGCGCGAGGCACCGACGGCCGCGCCCAGCGCGTCGGCCAGCTCCTCGACCACGCCGAAGCCGGACGCCTCGCCGACGCCACGGCCGCCGGAGACCACGATCGCGGCCTCGGTCAGCTCGGGGCGCCCGGAGGAGACCCGCGGGGTGCGCGAGGTGACCTTGGCGGCGTTGCCGGTGAAGGCGACGGCGACGTTCTCCACCGCACCCGCGGCCGGAGCGGCCTCGGGGGCCACCGCGTTCGGCTTCACCGTGATGACCGGGGCGCCGTGCGACACCTTGGACTTCACCTGGAAGGACGCGGCGAACACCGACTGGGTGGCGACCGGACCGTCGGCGCCGGCCTCCAGGTCGACGGCGTCGGTGATGATGCCGGAGCCGATCCGCAGCGCGACGCGGGCGGCGACCTCCTTGCCCTCACCGGACGAGGTGACCAGCACGGCCGCCGCCTCCGACGCCTTCGCGATCTGGGCCAGCGCGTCGACCTTGGGGACGACCAGCTGGTCGGCGAACTCCGCGCCGTCCGCGACGTACACCTTCACCGCACCGAACTCGCCGGCCTTGGCGGCGATGTCGGCGGCAGCCGCACCGGCACCCAGGACGACCGCCGACGGCTCACCGATCCGGCGGGCCAGGGTCAGCAGTTCGAGGGCCGGCTTGCGGACCACACCGTCGGCGTGGTCCACGAGAACCAGGATCTCAGCCATGATTCGTTGCTCCTGATCGATCGTTGGAAGCGCAAACAGAGTGGATTAGATGAACTTCTGATCAGCGAGGAACGCGGCGAGCTGCTTGCCGCCCTCACCCTCGTCCTTGACGACCGTGCCGGCCGTCCGCGCCGGACGCGCCGTCACCGACTCCACCGCCGTCCACGCACCCGCCAGACCGACCTCGCCGGCCTCGATCCCCAGATCGTCCAGATCGAACGACTGCACCGGCTTCTTCTTCGCCGCCATGATGCCCTTGAACGACGGGTACCGCGCCTCACCCGACTGGTCCGTCACCGACACCACCGCCGGCAGCGCCGCCTCCACCAGCTCCGTCGCCGCGTCCCCGTCACGACGGCCCTTCACCACACCGCCCTCGACCGACACCTCCGACAGCA
>NZ_JBFAJO010000235.1:0-1126 GCF_040655255.1 Kitasatospora sp. NPDC050463 | reverse complement strand
ACGACGGCGCAGCTCAGGCGGGTAGGAGGAGGGACGTGCCATGACTCGAATCCTTACACGAAATCGAGTCTCCACTGAACACGGGGCGGTTCAACCAGGCGATCTCTCGACCGTTGAGCTCCAGCTTCTTTCCGCTGTAGAAATTTTGGACTCGACTGGTGTCCATCCAGACTCGATCGCTGACCTGGTTGCCATTGATCGGAGGGGCATTCAGCTGGACGGCCTCGGCGGTGACACCGAGGAAGAGGCCGTAGCGGCTGGTCTGGACTTTGTAGCGGTAGGTCCGCATAACCCCTCGCGGGTGTAGTGGGTCGGTCGTCACGGGTTGGGTTGGATTGTGCGATCTCTGGCGTTGGCGCGTTGGCTGACGTCGGCTGCGGCTCGCTGTCATTTGACGGCGACGGTGATGTGGATACCGAGGGTGCGGGCGAGGATCGCGGAGGGCAGTTCGGTGGCGAGCTGGGACAGGGCGGTGGAGCGGGTCTCGGCGAGGCGGATTCCGAGCTTGCGGAGCCGTTCGCCTATGGCCCAGATGCTGATCGGGCGGCCGGGCTGGCCGCCAGGGAAGAGCCAGGGGGAAGTTGTCCGGGCGAGGACGGCATGACTGCGCTGGACGGCGACCTGTTGCAGGGCCAGCTCTCCCAGGGGTGCGGGCAGGGCGACCGGGACGTCGCCGAGGCGGATGCGGACGGTGCCGTTGTCCTCGTCGATGTGGCCGATGGTCAGTCGGGAGATCGCTGCGGGCCACTGGGCGTAGAGGATCAGCAGCAGGCCGGCAAGGCGGTCTTCGGTCCGCAGGGTGTCGTCGTGCAGCAGGCGGCGGGCGGTGGCCCAGCGGCCGACGTGAATCGGCTCTGACGCGGAGTACTCCCAGTCGACGTTATTGTCGTGAGTCACATTGACGGTAACGTCCTCCCCATCCAGGACTCGCTTTAGCGCTGCCTTCAAGTCGGTTGGTTGGGTGCATACCGGTCAGATCCTCAACGTGGACCAGGAAGTCATCGTTGTCGAAGCCTCTTCGGGTCTCGCCGCCCGCTACTGAACTTGATTGCGTGATGTCGGCTGTTGCTGAGCTCAGCCGTCCATGATCAGTCCGGTCTCGGTGAGGCAGGCGTCGATCAGATGG
>NZ_JBFAJO010000234.1:0-1183 GCF_040655255.1 Kitasatospora sp. NPDC050463 | reverse complement strand
CGTTGGGTACGTTGCGCTGGCTGACGGCGGGGGAGTCGCACGGTCCCGCACTGGTCGCGACGCTGGAGGGCCTGCCCGCCGGCGTTCCGGTGACCACGGAGGTGGTGGCCGACGCGCTGGCGCGCCGCCGGCTCGGTTACGGCCGCGGTGCCCGGATGAAGTTCGAGCGGGACGAGGTGACGTTCCTGGGCGGGGTGCGGCACGGTGAGTCGATGGGCAGCCCGGTGGCGGTCATGGTCGGCAACACCGAGTGGCCGAAGTGGGAGCAGGTCATGTCGGCGGATCCGGTGGATCCGCAGGTGCTGGCGGGGTTGGCCCGCAACGAGGCGCTGACCCGTCCGCGGCCGGGTCACGCGGACCTGGCGGGGATGCAGAAGTACTCGATCGACGAGGCGCGTCCGATCCTGGAGCGGGCCAGTGCCCGTGAGACGGCGGCCCGGGTGGCGCTCGGTGCCGTGGCGCGGGCGTACCTGCGGGAGACCTGCGGTATCGAGATCGTCAGCCATGTGGTCGAGCTGGCCGCGGCGAAGGCTCCGGCGGGGGTGTTGCCGCTGCCCTCGGACGAGGCGCGGCTGGACGCGGATCCGGTGCGTTGTCTGGATCCGGACGCGTCGAAGGCGATGGTCGCGGAGATCGACCGGGCGCACCGGGACGGTGACACCCTGGGTGGGGTGGTGGAGGTGTTGGCGTACGGCGTGCCGGTGGGTCTCGGTTCGCACGTGCACTGGGACCGTCGGTTGGACGCGCGGTTGGCCGCGGCGTTGATGGGGATCCAGGCGATCAAGGGTGTCGAGGTGGGTGACGGTTTCGAGCTGGCCCGGGTGCCGGGCTCGCTGGCGCATGACGAGATCGTGCCGACCGCGGACGGGGTCAGGCGTACTTCCGGCCGGTCGGGGGGTACCGAGGGTGGTCTGTCGACCGGTGAGCTGCTGCGGGTCCGTGCGGCGATGAAGCCGATCGCCACGGTGCCGCGTGCGTTGCGGACCCTGGACGTGCGGACCGGTGAGCCGGCCAAGGCGCATCACCAGCGGTCCGACGTCTGTGCGGTGCCGGCCGCGGGCATCGTCGCGGAGGCGATGGTGGCGCTGGTGCTGGCGGACGCGGTGAGCGAGAAGTTCGGTGGCGACCACGTGTCCGAGACCCGGCGCAACGTCCAGGGGTACCTGGACAACCTGATCGTCCG
>NZ_JBFAJO010000233.1:0-1193 GCF_040655255.1 Kitasatospora sp. NPDC050463 | reverse complement strand
GACGGGAGTGTGCGGCATCTGCCGGACTACATCCGGGGGGCGGGAAGTTCGGTGATCAACAACTCGGGCCGGACGGCGCGGGTCTATCAGAAGGACAACTACTTCGGCCGGCACGTGTGTGTGGGGAGCGAGGGAGGCTCGATTCAAGACCTGCGCTCGTACCAGCTCAACGACGTCACACACTCATTGAAGATCAACGACACACCCTGCGGCGCCTAGCCAGGCTGCGGAGTGCGGTGTTGTAGCGGTGCCGCAGGGAGGCGGTTGAGATGCCAGTGAGGTGCTGGCCGGTGGTCGGTGGCCGGTGGCGGCCGAGGCAGCCGGGTGACTGGTGGTTCACTACCGCGTGAACCGGCCTCGGAGGGCCCTGATCGAACAGGATCTGGCCGCAGCCCTCGGCTGCTCCCCGGTCGCCGTCCGGCGCTGGACCCCGCCGGGTGACGTCTTCGCCCGGCTGTGCGCCGCTGGCGGCGACCGGTGAGCGATCAGCCAGCCGAGCGAGGCCGGCCCCGAACCGGTCGGCGCGCGAGACGTTCGGCTTCGCCGCGGCCACCGCCGCGCGGCGGTGAACTCCTGGCCCTCCTCGATGCCGAGCGCGGTGAGCAGGTCCCGCTGGTCCTGGTCGAGCCGGGCTGAGGCGGCCCGGCACCCGTTCTCGTGAAGTTGCCGCGCGTGCCTGGGCGTGTACGCAGATGCGTCCTCAGGCAATGCAGATGCCTGCATAGGCTCCCCGGCATGGACATCGTGATCCCGCTCTTCAGGCTCTTCGAGCCGCTCGACGCCATCGGCCCGTACCAGCTCCTGGCGAACGTGCCCGACGCCCGGGTGCGCTTTGTCGCGCCCGAACCGGGGCGGATCGCCGACGTGCTGGGCGCCATGCGGGTGGACGTGCCCACCCGGTACACGGAGGTCGAGTCCTGCGACGTGCTGCTCGTCCCGGGCGGTGCGGGGGCGCGACTGATGCTGAACGACACGGAGTTCATCGACTGGGTGCGCCGGATTCACGAGACGACCCGCTTCACCACCTCGGTCTGTACCGGGGCGCTCATCCTCGGAGCAGCGGGGCTGCTCAAGGGGCAGACCGCGACCACCCACTGGATGGCGATGGACGACCTGGAGACGTTCGGCGCCACCTACACCGCGGAACGCGTCGTCCGGCACGACAAGATCATCACCTCGGCCGGGATCTCCGC
>NZ_JBFAJO010000232.1:0-1202 GCF_040655255.1 Kitasatospora sp. NPDC050463 | reverse complement strand
TCTGAGTCTTATTGTGTTGTGTGGACGTTGCTGTGGAGCTCTCGTTCTGCTGTGCGCGGGGGGGGGCCCGGGGGCGGCCCCCCCGCCGCGCCCCCCCCACCGCTTGTACCCGTCAGGCCGGCGGCTGGGTCTGGCTCATCGGTAGCCGGCGGCGGCGATGTTCGCCTGGACCGCATTTTCGGTCGCATCCGACGGGTAGCCCGAGACCATGGCGCCCTCGTAGAACGTGCCCGCGCTGTCGTTGATGTTGCCTACCTCGGGTGAGCAGCAGTCGCCGCCACTGCCCAGGACGATGGCGCCTTGCTTCTTCATCGGGCTGTATACGTTGGGCTCGTGGGGAAGCGCGCCGTCCCACAGGGTGTTCAGGCTTCCGGCCTGGGCATTGCTGCCCTTGATCGCGAATCGCGACGTCCCGTTGTTTTTGAGTGTCGCCGTGACGAACTTGCTGGTGAACGCCTGCTGGTTCGGGTTCCACGTGCTGCTGCCACCTGGGAACAGGCCCCATTCGAGGTCGGCCTGCACCCAGGGTCCGGTTCCGGAGCAGCCGCCGAACCAGCAGCTCGTCCCGAAGTAGATGGCGTCCATGGCCCCTGGCCCGTCGGCCTTGCGGGTGGTTTCGCTGTTGCCGTAGTCGAAGCAGCAGCCGCTGTTGACGTGCGTACCGCTGGTGACCATGTACATGCCCTCGGGTGCGCTGCCCGTCGGGATGCCCGTCAGGTGGCCGTCGCGCCAGTAGGTGGTCCCGGGGTTGATGTACAGCGAGTAGGCCTTGCTGCCGCCGACCGTCAGCGATTCGGTGGTCGCTACGGCCGGGCGGGTCTGGGGTGAGCCCGGGACCACGCTGGAACCCTGGTACCACAGGTCGTTGCCACGCCCGGACTGATCGAACACGACCGTGATGACGCACGTGGTGTTTGCGCAGAAGGAGTCCTGGGCCGCCGCGTTGGCGACACCGCCAGGGGTCAGTACGCCGATGTTGCGGGTTGTGTTGTCCGAGCGTCGGACCTGAT
Source organism: Kitasatospora sp. NPDC050463 (assembly GCF_040655255.1). Lineage (NCBI taxonomy): Bacteria > Bacillati > Actinomycetota > Actinomycetes > Kitasatosporales > Streptomycetaceae > Kitasatospora > Kitasatospora sp. NPDC050463. The sequence goes on along the minus strand of NZ_JBFAJO010000232.1, from coordinate 192 downwards.
ACAGGTCTCCGTTGTAGGCGCTGTAGAGGGCGCGCGTTGTGCTGTGCGCCGCCACGCAGGGCGTACCACCTGCGCCGTAGATGTCGCACGGGCCGGAGCCGGTGCCCTTATCCACCTGGACGAGTTGCCACTGCTGGTTGGTGCCGCCCCAGTCGTTGTACTGCACGACGTTGGCGCCGTCGTTGGTCGCCG
>NZ_JBFAJO010000231.1:0-1204 GCF_040655255.1 Kitasatospora sp. NPDC050463 | reverse complement strand
CCACCGCCCGACGGACGATCGTCGCGACGGAAGCCGCCGCGGTCGTCGCGGTCGCGGTTGAAGCCGCCACCGGAGGGACGGTCGTCACGACGGAACCCGCCGCCGGACGGGCGGTCGTCACGACGCGGACGGTCGTCACGGTCACGGTTGAACCCACCACCGGACGGACGGTCATCGCGACGGAAACCACCGCCACCGCCCGACGGACGATCGTCGCGACGGAAGCCGCCGCGGTCGTCGCGGTCGCGGTTGAAGCCGCCACCGGAGGGACGGTCGTCACGACGGAAGCCACCGCCGGACGGGCGGTCGTCACGACGCGGACGGTCGTCACGGTCACGGTTGAACCCACCACCGGACGGACGGTCGTCACGACGGAAACCACCGCCACCGCCCGACGGACGATCGTCACGGCGGAAACCACCGCCACCACCGGAGGGACGGTCATCGCGGCGGAAGCCGCCGCCACCGCCCGACGGATGGTCATCGCGACGGAAGCCGCCGCGGTCGTCGCGGTCGCGGTTGAAGCCGCCACCGGAGGGACGGTCATCGCGGCGGAAGCCGCCGCCACCGCCCGACGGACGGTCATCGCGACGGAAGCCGCCGCGGTCGTCGCGGTCGCGGTTGAAGCCGCCACCGGAGGGGCGGTCGTCACGGCGGAAGCCGCCGCCACCGCCCGACGGACGGTCATCGCGACGGAAGCCGCCGCGGTCGTCGCGGTCGCGGTTGAACCCACCGCCGGAGGGACGGTCGTCACGGCGCGGGCGGTCGTCACGGTCGTCGCGACGCGGACCGCGGTCGTTGGACCAGCCCCCACGAGACCGGGGCTCGGAGCCGCGGCCGTCGTCCGATCGACGCTCGGGACGGTCCTGGGGCTGGTTCGACATTGTGGTGACTCCTCTGTTGCTTCAGCTCTACCGCGGATGGGGGCGACACCACTGCCCTCGCGCGGTTCGATGCCGGCCTCCTGGCCGAGCACCATCTCCATTGTCCGGCATCGGGGGACGCCCCGCGCCTGGGCGGAAGTCCCTAGTCGTGCCGACGGTGCAAAACGTTCGTAAAAACAAAAAAGGCCGCGGCCCCAGCGAATCGCTGGGGCCGCGGCCTTGAATAATTGTTCGGCGGCGTCCTACTCTCCCACAGGGTCCCCCCTGCAGTACCATCGGCGCTGTGAGGCTTAGCTTCCGGGTTCGGAATGTAACCGGGC
>NZ_JBFAJO010000230.1:0-1212 GCF_040655255.1 Kitasatospora sp. NPDC050463 | reverse complement strand
ACCGGGATGGAACCGCCGCAGCCACGTACCGCTTTCCTTGGTCACTCGACGTCCCTTCCAACCTTCCAACGACGTTCGGACTCACCGGCCCGCCCCGTTGCCGCCGGTGGCGGTCCGGCCCTCCGGGCACGGCCGGATACCGACGCGGGGGCACCCGACACCAATCTGCTTCGGCGCATCGACCGACTTATGGACTTCTGTGACCTTGCTGACAGAAACCGGGAGGAAGCTGGGAACGACGGGGCGGGATCGGGGCTTATTCGACAAGGTGTCACTACGGGAATCCGGGGGAGCGGGATCCGCCCGCTCCGGCCTCATTCCAGTCCATGAGGTCGCACATTAGCTACCGGGACCGCCCCCTGACTGCGGAGCCGGGACGCCCCTACCCGATCCCCTACCTCCCCCGGCCGGTCACCCCTAGCGCTTCGTCACAAACGGGACCCATGCACCACGTACCGCCCCCACGAAGGACCGTCGGTCGACCGTGCCATAGTCCGGCTGACGCCTCCAAGTCTCTTCTGAGCTGGGGAAATACAGTACGCAGACAGAAGGAGACCCCGAGGGACGTGCCCGGTGATCCCACCCCCGGACCCGCGCCGCCGGTCGGCGCGGTCCGGCAGGTCCGCGGCCGCCGACGGGGCGCCACTGTGACCCAGGCCACAGACTCGACCCGCTACGGTAGGCCGACCGAAACCCGTTGGAAGCGCGGCAAGCTGACGAATGGTTATGACAACGGATGCCCGGTGTCCACCAGGACGACCGGTACCGCCGACTTCGGCTTCAACACGACAGCCCTAGGATCACTTGGCGATGAGGGAGTCGGATCCACGCGACTCGGAGGCGGGGCAGGGCAGGTATTCGCATGGCAATACCGACGGCTTTTGCATTCTTGAAGCTAAATGACGGGGGAACTTCATGCAGCTTGTGGACCAGAGATCCGAACTGGCCGAACTCGGGACCGCGCTTCGGGAGAGCCGGTCGGGTACGGGGGGAATCGTTCTGATCGAGGGGGCCGCGGGGTCCGGTAAGAGTGAGCTCCTGGAGACCTTCGCCGCGCGGGCGGAGCACGACGGCGCCACCGTGCTGAGCGCCGCCAGCTCGGACACCGACCGAACGATGCCCTTGAGCACACTGCGTCAACTCCTGGACCACACACCCGACATCGCCTGGACGGACCTGCCGGTCACCGACACCGGCGCCCTCACCCGACAG
>NZ_JBFAJO010000229.1:0-1221 GCF_040655255.1 Kitasatospora sp. NPDC050463 | reverse complement strand
GCGAGCTCGTCCTCGACGAGGGGGGCCTGCGGGCGCAGGCGGGTGAGGGCGGGGCGCAGGACGTCGAGGGCCGCGTCGTCGTTGGCGGCGAGCGCCTGCATCAGCTGTTCGCGGGTCTCGTAGCGGACCACGTCTCCGAACCGCTCCCGCAGCGCGGCACCCGCTGCGCGCACCGCCCTCGCGGTCTGCTCGAGCAGGTCGGCGTCGGAGGTGGCGACGGCAATTCCGGTGCTCTGAATCGACGCGGACATGGTGGTGCTCCCAACTGAGCAGGGGTGAAGGGGGTGAAGAGGCGGACCCGGCGAAACCGTGTTTCGTTCGCGCCCACATCTCGAAGGTAGAAGGGCTCGTAATTAACTACAAGTGCATGTAAAGCACGGCTGGGATGAGTCTCATGCAATTGGTCAGCGAGAAGCCGAAGCCTCGGCCGTGCCTGGGGTGTGACGAGAGATCAGGTCCGGGGCGGTGGTCATGGTTGCGACATGACGGTCTCCCTTGCGGTGGCCGCCCGGGTGGTCCCGAGACGCTGTGGGCGGCCTCGGAACTCCACTACGAGGTTCGCGCCCAGCGCCGCGCCGACGATCCCGAGCACCGGGGTCATCCATCCCGTTCCCACAAGCGATCCCAGCAGCGCCCCCGCGACTGCCGCGGCGGCCGTGAACCGGGATCCGGGCTTCGTCTCCGGTCGCCCCGAGGCCGGTCAGCAGTCCGGTGCCGGGCACCACCACGACAGCTCTGGGAGCGGTACGACGTCCAGGTCATACCGACGCTCACGAAGGCCTTCCCGCCCCCGGTCGTCGGGGAGATCACCGCCGACTGCGCCTCACTCACCCTCGAGGACGACGACCACTGCGGTCTGCCGATGCCGACGGCCCGGGCCGGTGCGCGCGCAGGGCGGGCCGGGCGGCCCCTACGGCCTATTCGGCACCCGTTGCGGATCCTCAACCTGCGTGGGCCCGGCTTCACGACCGGATGCCGGGCCCGCGCGGCCGCGGGCGTCTCCGGCGCAGCTGGCCGCCTTCTGCCGGGGCGCCCGGTGTGTTGCCGATTCCTTTCGGTGCCACGACTTCTCGGCCTGCCGTGAATGCCTTGCAGGAGGCGTAGGCCGCGTCGACGGAACCGTTTCGGAAGTTGACGCTGTCCCCCGCGTTACCACCAGTCGGCAGACGGTCTGCAGCTGCTGCGTGCCCCCGGAAGAAGTCAGCCCCGACGACAGTCACG
>NZ_JBFAJO010000228.1:0-1225 GCF_040655255.1 Kitasatospora sp. NPDC050463 | reverse complement strand
CGGCAAGCCACCCCTGACCCGACAGCGACAACCGACCCGACAACACCACCCCACCCGAATCCGGCAACTCCACCACCACCCCCAACAACGGATGGTTCGAGGCCCCCAGCCCGAGTGCGGCCGGCTCCCCCGTCACCGCTGCCGACGCCTCGATCCAGAACCGCCGTCGTTGGAACGGGTAGGTGGGCAGATCGACGTGTTCTGCTCCCGAACGGCCGAACAGCGCCTGCCAGTCGACCCTGGCACCACGGAGATGCGCCTGGGCGAGGGCGCTCAGCACCGCCGCGCACTCGTCCCGGTCCCGGCGCACCGACGCGACGAACACCCCCGCCGCAACCACGGACGACCCCATCGCACTCAACACACCATCGGGGCCGAGCTCGACGAACGTCTCCACCCCATCGGCGTGCAGGGACTGCACGGCGTCGGCGAAACGCACCGCCTGGCGGGCGTGCTTCACCCAGTACTCGGGCCTGGCGATCTCCTCCGACACCGGAGCACCCGTGACCGTGGAGACGAACCGAAGCGTCGGCGCCTCGAACGACAGACCCGCCAGCACCTGGCGGAAGTCGTCCAGCATCGGCTCCATCAGGGGCGAGTGGAAGGCATGGCTGACCCGCAGGCGGCGCGAGCGGCGATCCGCCAGGGCCTCTGTGATCCGCTCCACCGCATCCTCGGCACCCGAAACCACCACCGACGTCGGCCCGTTGACCGCCGCGAGCGAGACGTCCTCACCCAGCAGCGGCAGGACCTCCTCCTCGGAGGCCTCCACCGCCACCATCACCCCACCGGCCGGAAGCGCCTGCATCAGCCGACCGCGAGCGGCAACCAAAGTGCACGCGTCCTCCAGCGACAACACACCCGCCACATGAGCAGCCGCGATCTCACCCACCGAGTGACCCGCCACCGCATCCGGCCGCACACCCCACGACTCCCACAACCGGAACAACGCCACCTCGAACGCGAACAGCGCCGGCTGCGCGACACCCGTCCCCTCCAGCGCCTCGGCATCCGAACCGAAGAACTCCCCACGGATACCGAGGAGTTCGAGGATCTCGTCCAACGCATCCGCGAACACCGGGAACCGCTCGTACAGTTCGCCTCCCATGCCGACGCGCTGCGCACCCTGCCCCGCGAACAGGAAGCCGAGACCCCCTCCAGCAACGAGGTCCGACTCGATCCCGCCGTCCCCGGCCGCCAGCGCGTCCAACTCCCGCAGCAGAGC
>NZ_JBFAJO010000227.1:0-1233 GCF_040655255.1 Kitasatospora sp. NPDC050463 | reverse complement strand
AACTAGTGCCGCATCAAGCAACGTTCGCCCTGGCGACGACTGCGCGTAGGCGTTCGTCGGCGGCGTGCTTGTTCCGCCAGATGATGTAGCGGCGGATCATGCTGCCCTGCTCCTTGTGGCTGGCATGGTCGGTGCCGTCGAGTGCGAAGTAGCGCAGGGCTGTGAACTGGGCCTCGATCCGGTTGAGCCACGAGCTGTTGGTCGGGGTGTAGGCGATCTCCACGTTGTTCGCCGTCGCCCACGTCCCGACCCTCTGGCATCGCCTCGTGGTCAGGTGGGGCGAATAGTTGTCGACCACGATCGCGATGCGCACGTCGATCGGGTGCAGCGAGCGCAGGTAGCGGCAGAACTCCAGGAACTTCGAGCGGTTCTTCGTCTTCTTGATGTGCCCGTAGAGCTGGTCCTTGGCCAGGTCGTAGGCCGCGAACAGGTGCCGGACCCCGTGCGGGCGGGTGTAGGTCGCCCGCCTGCGCGGGCGAGGATCGCGGTGGGGGTCCTTGTGTCGGCCGCCGCGTTCGGCCCACTGCCGTCCGGGGTGGGGCTGGAGGTTTAGGGGACCGAACTCGTCCAGGCAGAAAACGACTTCGGGCTCGCCTTCCTCGGGTATGACCTCGCCGTCGGCGATCGCGTAGAGGTGCTCGACGCGGGCCTTCTTCGTGGCGTAGTCGGGGTCGCGGGAGGCCTTCCAGGTCTTCACGCGTTGAAACGACACGCCCTCCTCGCGGAGCAGGATCCGAAGGCCCTCGTGGCTGATGTCGTCGACCACCCCCTCGGCGACCAGGAAGTCGGCCAGCTTGGCCAGACTCCAGGTCGAGAACGGCAGGCCGTGCTCGGCCGGCTTGGACTTGACGATCTTCTTGATGTCCCGACGTTCCGGGAGGGTGAACGTCCTCGGCCGGCCGCCCTTGTACTTCGGGTAGAGCGACTCGAAGCCGTCGGAGTTGAAGTTGTGGATCACGTCCCGTACCCGGTCCGCGCTGGTGAACGTCACCTCGGCGATCTTCGCGACGGGCATGCCCTGCGCGGACAGCAGGACCATCTGGGCCCGCCGCCAGGTCACCACCGAACCTGTGCCTCTGCGGATGATCCGCAACAGGCGTCGGCCCTCGTCGTCGTCGATGTCCCGCACTCTCACGCGCTCAGCCACGTGATCATTCTGGCGGCACATCCCGTCCGGCACGACAACCGGACGGGATGTCACAACGGGGCGAACGTTGCTTGATGCGGCACTAG
>NZ_JBFAJO010000226.1:0-1267 GCF_040655255.1 Kitasatospora sp. NPDC050463 | reverse complement strand
TGAGGTGTCCCCTGGAGTGTGGACACAGGGGTTTCATGCCGCGAGGGAGAGTTTAGCCGGGGCGTGGTGCCGCTGTTCGAACTCGATGGGTGGGAGGTAGCCGAGGGCGCTGTGACGCCGACGGGCGTTGTAGTAGGTGAGCCAGCGGAAGACCTCGAGCCTGGTCCGGGGCACCGTCATGAGCGGCATCCCGTGCAGCGCCTCGCGCTTCAGGCTCTGCCAGAGGCTCTCGGCCAGGGCATTGTCGTAGGACGAGCCGACCCGTCCCATCGAGCGGCGGACGCCGTGACGGTCGCAGACCTCGGCGAAGGCGGCGGACGTATATTGAGACCCGCGGTCCGCGTGGAAGATCACTCCGGTGACGTCGCCGCCCCGGGCGGCGACCGCGGACTCGAGTGCGTCGATGACCAGCGAGGTCCGCATGTGGGTGGCCATCGACCAGCCCACCACCCGGCGCGAGCGGATGTCGATCACGCAGGCCAGGAACAGCCACGAGCTGCCGGCCCGGATGTAGGTGATGTCGCCGCACCAGCGCTCGTCCAGCCGCTCGGCGGTGAAGTCCCGCTCGATCAGGTCCGGCACCGGTGGAGCGATCGGGTCCGGGACCGTGGTGCGCTTACGGCGCCGCAGGTGGCGGCCGGCGATCCGGTGCTCGCGCATCAGCCGGGCCACCCGTTTGCGGTTCACCGCCCGGCCGCCGGACCGGAGCTCGGCGTGGATGCGTCGGACTCCGTAGGCCTCGCGGTGCTCGGCGTGGATCTTTTGGATCTCCGCGGTCAGGGCGTCGTCCTCGGACCGGCGCGCGGCGCGGGTCTCACCGCCGGCGAGCCACCGGTAGTAGCCGGAGCGGGACGCGCCGAGTATCCGGCACAGCCGCTGGACACCGAAGTCACCGGCGTTGGCGGAGATGAAGTCCCAGCGGCGGGCCCTCACTTCATCTCCTTCGCAAAATACTGGGCCGCCCGCCGCAGAATCTCCCGCTCGAGCGCCCATTCCTTCTCGGCCTTCGACAGCCGCGCGTTCTCCGCCCGCAGCAGGACCAGCTCCGCCTGTACGTCCTCCGCGTGCCGCCCGGGTCCTGTCGCCGTCCCGGCCTCGACGGCTCGTACCCAGGACCGCAGTGTCTCCGGGTTGACGTTCAGATCGGCCGCGACGTCCTTGAACGTCCGCCGTCCCGCCGAGGCCCGCCACAACGCCACCGCGTCCGACCGGAACTCCGCACTGTACTTCGATGGCCTCGCCATGTAGATCTTCACCTTCCTGGACT
>NZ_JBFAJO010000225.1:0-1285 GCF_040655255.1 Kitasatospora sp. NPDC050463 | reverse complement strand
TGAGCTTGCTCCGCTTTGACGGACACCCTCGGTGTGGTGGTCAGGCCGCCAGGACGTTCTCGTAGCCGGCTGGACTGCGGTAGCCGAGGCTGCTGTGCAGCCTGCGTATGTTGTACCAGCCCTCGATCCACTCGAAGATCGCGGAGCGGACAGCCGCCCGGCTCGGCCACGTTCGGTCGCCGATCAGCTCCCGTTTCAAGGTGGCGAAGAACGACTCGGCGAGCGCGTTGTCCCAGCACTGCCCAGTCCGGCCGACCGACAGTTGGACGCCGAAATCACTTGCCAGTGAAGCGAATTCACGACTTGTGTACTGGCAGCCGCGATCCGTATGGAAGATCACCGGACCCGATGGGCGGCGAGTCCGGCAGGCTGCCCGCAGGGCATCGGCGACCAGTTCGGTCCGCAGATGGTCGGCGGTGGCCCAGCCGACGACGCGACGCGAGGCGATGTCGATGACCGTGGCCAGGTAGAGCCAGCCCTCGCCGGTCGGGACGTACGTGATGTCGCCGCACCAGCGCGCATTGAGGGCGGTCGGGTCGGGTTGGAAGTCGCGCAGGACCAGGTCCGGCCGGGTGGCCGCCTGCGGGTCCGGGATCGTGGTGCGGTGGCGCCGGCGGCGGTGCCGACCCTGAAGTCCTGCCTGGCGCATCAGCCTGGCGACCCGGCGTCGTCCGCACCGGTCGCCGCTCCGCTGGAGCTGGGCGTGGACGCGTGGGGCCCCGTAGCTTCCTCGGGAGTCCGCGTGGATCTCGGTGATCTTCTCGGTCAGCTCGGTGTCGCGGACGGCGCGGGGACCGCGCTCGCTGTTGCGGCGGGCGTAGAAGGCGGCACGGGAGACCTGGAGCAGTTCACACGCTCGTTTGACGTTGTGGCCTGCCTGCTTCTCCGCCTCGATGAACGGGTGGACCGTCACCGGGTCTCCTTCGCGAAGAAAGCCGTGGCCCGCTTGAGGATGTCCACGTCCTCGCGCAGGCGGCGGTTCTCCCGCCGCAGTCGGGCCAGTTCCTCGCGCTCGTCGCTGGTCAGGCCGTCCCGTTCGCCGGAGTTGACCTCGGCCTGACGGATCCAGTCGCGGACCGCCGTCTCGGTCAGGTCGAAGTCCTTCGCGACCTGACCGACGGACCGGTCGCCGCGCCGGCACAGGTCGACGATCTCGGCCTTGAACTCCGGTGTGAACGAGCGCCTGGGCCTCGGCTTCTTCTTCCCCATGCTCTCCATGATGGACATCATCCTTCCGGGGCCGAAGCCCCTGATCAGGAGTGTCCGTCAAAGCGGATCAAGCCCA
>NZ_JBFAJO010000224.1:0-1301 GCF_040655255.1 Kitasatospora sp. NPDC050463 | reverse complement strand
GATGGGCCCAACCCGACCAAGGTCGGCGCGTACTTCCGCCTCGCCAGCGGACAGCGGCACGAGGCCGGATGCGCCTACAACCCGGTCGAGGTGGTCACGGCGATCGCCCGCGGTTCCTACGGCCTGGCCCAGGCGGAGGCGGGCGGCCGGCTGCGCCTGGTGATGCCCGGCGACCTCGGCGCCTCCAAGGTCAAGCCACCGTTGCTGGCCGACGGTGATGCTGCCGCAGGCACCCGCTCGCTGACCTTCACCACCACCCGGCCCTCGATCCCGCCCGCGCTGAACTCGGCCGCGAAGATCGTGCACTTCCTGCAGCTGCACAACTTCGACCCGGAGGCGGGCTCGACCTCGCCCGCGCCGCCACCACCGGCCCCTGGACCCTGCCCCCGCGGCCCCGCGCCGAAGCCCTCCAGCAGCAGGCCCGGGCGCTCGCCCTCGCCGGTGTCGAAGCCGACCAGGTGACCCGCGTCCTCGACCAGGCCACATCGCCGAGTGGGCCGGCGACCTGCACCGGCCCACTCGGCGACGGCTACACCCGTGAACGGCTGATGGTGCAGAGCGCGATCTGCTACCGGGAGGTCGGCCAGAGCCACCGCGCGATCGGCCTGTTCCGGCAGCACCTGACCATCGGGGCTTTCGCGCCGCGAGACCGCGCGTTCTTCACCGCCCAGTACTCCGGCGCCCTGGCCGCCGCCGGTGAACCGGACGAAGCCGCCACCACTGCACTCATGTCCCTCGCCCTTGGAACTGGTTCGGAGCCCCGCCAGCCGGCCACCCGGAACGCCCCTGCGGCCGCCGGAAGCCCCACTCGCGCGCCCTGCAAGGGTCTGTCCAGCGAACGGCTCTGTCCCGTAATCGGTGGTAGCGCTGTGTGGTGGTCACTGGAGGAGGATGCGGTGGCGGAGCAGGGGGAACCCGGCTCGGCCGTGCATCTGCCTCATCATCCGCTTGGTTCGGGTGTTGACCCCCTCGGTGCGGCCGTTGTGGAACGGGAGGGTGAGACCGGCGTCGACGGCGGCCCGGTCGAGTTCCAGGCCGTTGCTGAGAGGACGTTAAGTCCGTTTCTAGATGATCTGGTGTCGCCCGTTCGTGTGTACGGAGTCGTTCAAGCTGACTCGCGTGTCGTGTACATGATGGGGTCGGGGCATGGAACGGATGCCGTACTCAACAGACTTGTCCGACGGACAGTGGGCCTTGATCGAGCCGCTGGTCACCGCCTGGAAGCAGGAGCGGGTGTCGCGCTCGGCGACCGGAGACCCGGGCTCCTGCGACCTGCGCGAGGTCGTGAACGCGCTGCTGTA
>NZ_JBFAJO010000223.1:0-1356 GCF_040655255.1 Kitasatospora sp. NPDC050463 | reverse complement strand
GGGCCTTCGCCCTGATGGGTGGACACGCTGATACTGGATCTGCTTGATCCGGAGGAAGCGAGAACACCGCCGATGGCGATGAAGGACTACTCGGACGAGTTCAAGGCCGATGCCGTGGCCCTGTACGAGTCCACGCCCGGGGCGACCTACAAGGACATCGCCGCTGACCTGGGCATCAACAGGGCAACGCTGCGCGAGTGGGTGCTGCGCGACCGCGACCGCCGCGGCATCGCCCCCGTGGACGCGCGGGCTGGCGGGGCGGCGTCGTCCCGGGCAAATCAGCCGGCTCCGTCGTCCGATCCGGAGATGCGGATCCGGCAGTTGGAGGACCGGGTGACCGAGCTTGAGGCGAGCGAGCGGAAGCTGGCCACCGAGCGGGACATCCTGCGCAAGGCGGCCAAGTATTTCGCCGGCGAGACGAACTGGTGAGCCGCTTCCAGTTCGTCCACGACCACCGGGACGCCTACGAGGTGAAGCGGCTGTGCCAGGTCCTGGACGTCAACAGGTCCAGCTACTACAAGTGGCTCGGCGGGGCCGATGCCAGAGCCGCCCGCAGGCGCGAGGACCAGGCCCTGGCCGAACGGATCCGCCGCATCCACGCAGACTCCGGCGGCGCCTACGGATCGCCTCGGGTGACCGCGGAACTGCGCGAGACCGGAACGCGGATCAACCACAAGCGGGTCGCCCGGGTCATGCGGACCCACGGCATCGCCGGTATCCGCCTGCGAAGAAGGGTCCGCACCACCATCGCGGACCCGGCCATGGCGATCGTCCCGGACCTGTTCCAGCGGGACTTCAACGCCCCGGAACCGGGACACAAGTACATGGGCGACATCACGTATCTGCCGGTGGCCAGTGGGGAGTTCCTCTACCTGGCCACCGTGCTGGACTGCTTCAGCCGCAAGGTCGTCGGCTGGTCGATCGCCGACCACATGCGCACGAATCTGGTCGCCGACGCGCTGCGGATGGCGGCAGCGACCCGCGGCGGCCTGGACGGCGCGGTGTTCCACTCCGACCACGGATCGCAATACGGATCCAGGGCCTTCGCCGACCTGTGCTCGGACCTGGGAGTCACCCGCTCGATGGGCTCGGTCGGCAGCAGCGCGGACAACGCGGCCTGCGAGAGCTTCCACGCTTCCCTCAAACGCGAGACCCTCCGGGGAAGCCGCGACTACGGCGACCCCGACACTTGCAGGATGACCGTCTTCGCCTGGCTGACCCGCTACAACACCCGCCGCCGGCACTCCGCCAACGGCCACCTCAGCCCCAACGAATACGAACACCGACACCACACAGCTAAACTCACGCTCGCCGCGTGACTACCAACCGCGTGTCCACCTTCACGGGCGAAGGCCC
>NZ_JBFAJO010000222.1:0-1370 GCF_040655255.1 Kitasatospora sp. NPDC050463 | reverse complement strand
CGGCATACGGTCGGGCAGAAGCGGGAATAGCTCAGGCACTCACGCCCGCAAGGTGAGCAATCCTGGGGGGAATTATGACGGGTGACCGTCACGATGCGGCCGGCCCGACTCGCCGCACCCGGCTCCAGAAGACAACGGCTTGGTTGGCCGCCTGGTACGGCCGCCATCCGGGAACGATCATCATAGGTGGCTTTCTGCTGCTGTTGGCGACGCTGTTCTTACTGGTCGAGTTGACCAACAACAGCTCTGGCGAGCCGTGCCGGCCCAGCAAGGTCTGTGGTTTCGTCCGTTGAGCTTGCCGAACCGGCCAAGTTCCCACCGGGCATCGCCCAGGTCGAGCGTCCACGCCTTTGATCCGCAGTCCCCACGGCCAACGGTCACCCGATCCGTCGGCACCCTGCGGGCCTGAGCGCGGTCCGGATGCTTCTTGGGCATCGAGCACGGGCGGCAGCAGGAGTGGTGGCCGGGCGGGACTAAGGGCGGGTATCGGGCCGTGATCAATCTGCGGGATTCGCCCTCATGGCGAGGCCTGAGCGGGTAGATCATGTCGCGTGACGCGAGTGCAACTGACCGATGCGGAGTGGGAGTTCATCGAGCCGTACCTGCCGGTCGGCGAGTACGGCCCATACCCGGGGCGGCTGCGGCAGCAGTTCGAGGGCGTGATCTGGCGGTTCAAGACCGGAGGGCAGTGGCGGGAGATGCCGTCGGAGTTCGGCGCGTGGTCGACCGTCTCCAATCGCTTCCGGCAGTGGCGTGACGCGGGCGTCTTCGAAGCCCTAATGGAGGGCGCGATCGCGGAGGCCGCGAGGCGGGGAGAAGTGGACTTGTCGCTGGTCAGCGTGGATTCCACCACCGTTCGGGCCCACCACGACGCCGCCGGGATGCACCTGGGCCCCGACGCCCTAGCGGCCCTGGAGAAGGCCGCCGACGAGGCGGAGAAGGCCCGGCAAAAAGGGGCGGCCCGGAGGAACAAGACGGACAGGACGCGGCAGATGATCCAGAACGCGAAGAGCGACGACGTGCCCGGCGGCGGCGCAAGCTCCGCCTGAAGGCCGCGCTGCTCGGGCGCTCTAGAGGAGGGCAGACCAGCAAGATTCATGTTGCCGGCGAACGGAAGTGCCGCCCGCTGGTGTTCGTGCTGACCGAGGGGCAGGCCGCCGACAGTCCGCAGTTCATCCCCGTGCTCAAGAAATTGCGGGTCCGCGGGCCGGTCGGTCGTCCCCGCACCCGACCTGACGCGGTCGCCGGGGACAAGGCCTACTCATCCCGCGGCAACCGCGCCCACCTGCGTCGACGCAGGATCAAGGCCGTCATCCCGGAGAACAGGGACCAGGCCGCCAACCGAAAGAGGAAGGGCAGCGCAGGCGGAC
>NZ_JBFAJO010000221.1:0-1431 GCF_040655255.1 Kitasatospora sp. NPDC050463 | reverse complement strand
TCCCTAAGAATGTGAGGCGGTCCGGGAGGACCGGGTGTGGCTGATGGGTGGTTGCCGTTTGTGGCTCCGAAGGAATGGCCGCCCGGTCCTTCGGGACGCTCCGACCACTGATTGAGAACTGCGGTCATCGCTGTTTAGGGACCTGTCGGCGGAGTGTTCTTCGGGCCACGAGGATGCTGGTCACGGTGGAACGGAGCGACAGGCTTGAGCACCTCTCACGAGCGGATATGGGTCGGCATCGACGCCGGCAAGGGGCACCACTGGGCGGTGGCGGTCGACGCCGACGGCGAGAGCGTGTTCTCGACGAAGGTGATCAACGACGAGCCGCAGATCCTCGCCCTCATCGAGACCGCCCGGGAGAAGGCCGGCGAGATCCGGTGGGCAGTGGACATCTCCGGCCGTGCCTCGACTCTGTTGCTGGCCCTGCTGATCGCCCACGGCCAGAACGTCGTCTACGTGCCCGGCCGCACCGTTAACCGCATGTCCGGCGCCTACCGCGGCGAGGGCAAGACCGACGCCAAGGACGCGCACGTCATCGCCGACCAGGCCCGCATGCGCCCGAAGGGCTTCGCCCGGCTGAACACGCCCCCGGAGCTGGTCACCACGCTCCGGATACTGACCAACTACCGGGCCGACCTGATCGCCGACCGGGTGCGGCTGATCAACCGGCTGCGTGACCTGCTGGTGGGCATCTGCCCGGCTCTGGAGCGGGCTTTCGACTACTCCGCGGCCAAGGGCCCCGTCATCATGCTGACCGAGTACCAGACCCCGGCCGCTCTTCGCCGGATCGGCGTCAAGCGGCTGACGACCTGGCTGGAGCGCCGCAAGGTCCGCAACGCAGGCGACGTCGCGGCGAAGGCGGTGGATGCCGCACAGTCGCAGACGACCGAACTGCCCGGCGAGAAGCGGGCCGCAAAGCTGGTCTGCGACCTCGCCCACCAGCTCCTGGCCCTGGACGAGCGCATCAAGGAAAACGACCGCGAGATCCGCGAGACCTTCCGCGCTGACGAGCGCGCCGAGATCATCGAGTCCCTGCCCGGCATGGGCCCCATCCTCGGCGCCGAGTTGATCGCCATCGTCGGCGACCTGTCCGGCTACCTCGACGCGGGCCGGCTGGCGTCCCACGCCGGCCTCGCCCCGGTCGCGCGGGACTCCGGCCGCCGTACCGGCAACTATCACCGGCCCAAGCGCTACAACCGACGGCTGCGGCACATCTTCTACCTGGCCGCACAGACCGCCATGATGCGGCCAGGACCGTCCAGGGACTACTACCTGAAGAAGCGCGGCGAAGGGCTGCTGCACACTCAGGCCCTGCTCGCACTCGCCCGGCGCCGCGTCGACGTGCTGTGGGCGATGCTGCGTGACAAGAGGCTGTTCACCTCCGCCCCGCCGGTCACGCAGACGGCTTGACACGGTCATTGAGATTCCTTC
>NZ_JBFAJO010000220.1:0-1515 GCF_040655255.1 Kitasatospora sp. NPDC050463 | reverse complement strand
GCCTTCGGCGATGACGGAACGGCGGACACCGGACGTGCCTGCCCTTTCGGGATGGAGCACCGTCGGACACTGGATGCAGTGATGGGACCGGGCGGCCGGAAGCCGTTGAATTTGGGCTGGGTGTTGTGTGGTGCGCTGTGCCGGGAGGATGACGGCTGCCGCCACGTCTGCGTTCATCCTCCGGCAGAGTCGCGGGGCTTTCAGCGGGCGATGGAGATGGCGAAGGGTGCGAATCCGCTGGACCGGATCACGTGCGGTACGAACAGGATCGCGGCCTCGGTGGCGCGGGCGGTCTCGATTCCGCCGAGGTCCGTGATCCATTCCTGCTGCCAGCCGAGGTCGGAGAGAAGTCCGCGTATGACCTGCTTGGCCTCCGGGTTCGTGCCGGAGAGGTAGACGGTCGGTGGCTGGGTGAGCGCGGCGGGCGCGGTCATCACCGGGAATAGCATCGTGTTGAGCGTCTTGACGACGTGTGTTTCGGGGAGCGCTTCCTGGAGTTGTTCGGCCAGGCTTGAGCCGGGGTAGATCAGGTCGCCGGGCAGTCCGTCCGGTCCGTCGAGGGTGGCGTTGGAGACGTCGACGAGGATCTTGCCCCGCAGTTCCTCGCGCAGTGCGGTGAGCCGTTCCAGGGAGCCGGCGCCCGGGGTGGCGTTGATGACGATCTGGGCTGTGCGGGCGGCGTCGGCGACGGCGCCCGGCGCGCGGTCCACCGCGGTCACCTCGTGTCCGGCCTGGGTGAGGGCTTTGGCGAGGTTGCCGCCGACGCGGCCGTTTCCGAGAACTGCGATCGTGGTCATGTGTGTTGTGGTCCTTCCGGTTCTTGCGGTGGCTGGGGTTGTTGTGGGGTCAGTGGGAGAGTGTGGTGACGGCCTGGGTGTGGACGCCGGGTGCGGCGGCCAGGAAGCTCTCGCTCTGGGGGGTCCAGGGGCGGCCCTCGGCGTCGGAGATCTGTCCGCCGGCCTCGGTGACGAGAAGCGCTCCGGGGAGCAGGTCCGCGCGGGCGCCGGCGAACTGCCAGAAGGCGTCGATCCGGCCGGCGGCCACGTTCACCAGGTGCAGGGTGGCGGGCACGGACGTGCGTACCACGAGCGCGTCGAAGAGCATGGCGGTGATCGAGGAGCCGATGCGCTGTACGACCTTCTCGTCTTCGTCGGGCCTGGCCTGGCTGGTGGCCACGAGGCTCAGGCCCAGGTCCTTGGTCGGGGACACGTGCAGCGGGCGGCCGTCGAGGTGGGCGCCGCCGCCGGTGAGTGCGGTGTAGGTCTCACCGGTCAGCGGCAGGTGGACGGCGGTGAGCACAGGCTGGTTGTCGCGTACGAGAGTGGCGGTGACCGCCCAGTCCGGCAGGGCGTGCAGGTGGTTGACGTTGCCTTCGGCCGGGTCCACGACCCACCATTCGCCGGGGGGCAGGGCCCCGCCCGCGAGCTCGTCCTCGACGAGGGGGGCCTGCGGGCGCAGGCGGGTGAGGGCGGGGCGCAGGACGTCGAGGGCCGCGTCGTCGTTGGCGGCGAGCGC
>NZ_JBFAJO010000219.1:0-1546 GCF_040655255.1 Kitasatospora sp. NPDC050463 | reverse complement strand
CCCTGACATGGCAACGGAGCCCCCGATAGAACTGCGTCGACCAAGATCGCTGTTCTGGGGGCTCCGTTGGGTGTGCAGTCTGCCATGTCGCGTAGGGCTTCCATGGCCGAAGCTGCCTTTTCTGCTGGCCACTTGGGAGAATTGACCCGGATCGTCTCGCCTGAGTTGGTCGACGAGGTCCTTGCGGAGACCAAGAGTGTCCAGCAGCGGGTGCGCCTGCTTCCCTCCCGTACGGTGGTGTACTTCCTGCTCGCGATGACCCTCTTTCCGGAATCGGGCTACCTCGGTGTGTGGTCCTCGCTGGTCGCAGGACTCGCCGGAGCAAGTGGCGACCCGTCAGCCACCGCGCTGCGTCACGCGCGGCGCCGAGTGGGCAGCGCCCCACTGAAGTTACTGTTCCAGCACCTGCGAGGATCGGTCTCCAGCGCCACGACGCTCGGAGTGTACTGGCGGTCCCTCCACCTGGCGGCCCTGGACGCCACGACCCTCGCGCTGGCCGACACACCCGCCAACTCCGCCCACTTCGGACGGGTCCAGGGTAAGAACGGCGCCGGCGGCTACCCGCTGGCCAGGGTCTCCGCCATAGTCGAGTGCGGCACACGCGCGCTGATCGACAGTGCCATCGCACCGCTGGCCTGCGGCGAGGCCACCCACGCCGTCGGCCTGCTGCGATCCCTGCGACCAGGAATGCTCCTGCTGGCGGACCGCGCCTACGACACCTACGGCCTGCTCCGAGCCACCGCCGACACCGGCGCCCACGCGCTGTTTCGCGCCCGGGGCCAGCGTGTCCTTCCGGTCCTTCACGCGCTGCCAGACGGCTCGTGGATCTCCTTCATCCCTCAGCCCTCTCACGCCCACCGCCTCAAAGCGTGGCTTCGACGCGGCGGTGCCCCCGCGCAGATGCACGGACTGGGCGTCAGGGTCATCGAGGCGACCATCACCACCACCGACCGGGAAGGCGCCTCCCGCCGCAGCACCCTGCGACTGATCACCACACTGCTGGACCACACCCGCTACCCAGCCGCCGAGGTCACTGCCCTCTACCATGAGCGGTGGGAAGCGGAGACCGCGTTCTTCGGCCTGAAGGTCACCCTCCGTGGAGCTGACAGAGTCCTCCGGTCAGGCACTCCGCATGGCGTTGACCAGGAGATATACGCCTACCTGATTACCTATCAGGCCGCCCGGATCGCCATGTGCCAGGCCGCGGACCACGCCGACCTCGACCCGGACCGCCTCTCGTTCACCGTCGCCGTCCGCGCCATCCGCGAGTCCGTCATCATCGCCAACTGCAGCCCGCCGCCACTCCGGACCGTTCCGGAAGAACCGAGCCGACTGGCCTTCACCCTCCTCAAGCCGAGGAACCTGCACACGAGTAAGCGCCGGCAGCGAACCAGTGATCGCGCCGTGAAACGGCCGCTGTCGCCCTACGCCTACAAGAGCCTCTCGGCCAACCGCCGAAAACGGCACACCACGACGACCGTGACCATCACCCGGGCCTCGGACAGCGTGTTGACGAACGCCGCAGCGGCTTAACTTCCTGGTCTTG
>NZ_JBFAJO010000218.1:0-1553 GCF_040655255.1 Kitasatospora sp. NPDC050463 | reverse complement strand
GCACTGTACTTCGATGGCCTCGCCATGTAGATCTTCACCTTCCTGGACTAACAAGATCCATTGTCAGGTGTGTCCACACCGCGGGGGTCACCTCACCGTAGTAGTCCGAGCGGAGGAAAGCTCCGTACATGGCGAAGGGGGCCAGCAAGTCGGCGGGGAGGAGACTGCAATGCCGGGAGGTCGTTGGTGAACACCGACGCGCTGGAGATCGCCTTGTTCAAGGCCGAGCGCCGGGTACTGGAGATGCAGACCAAGCTGCACTGTTGGGCGAGCGGCGATCGTGATCGCCGGTTCGATGACCTGTTCAATCTGGTTGCCGATCCCGCGTTCTTGCTTGTGGCGTGGGCTCGGGTGCGGGGCAACAGGGGCGCACGCTCGGCTGGGGTGGACGGGCAGACCGCTCACTCCGTGGAGGCCGGGCGCGGGGTCGAGGTGTTCCTCGACGAGGTGCGATCCGATCTGAGGGGCTGTAGCTTCCGGCCTCTGCCTGTGCGGGAGCGGATGATTCCCAAGCCGGGAACGGCCAAGCGCCGCCGGTTGGGCATTCCCACCGTGCGGGACAGGGTCGTCCAGGTGTCCCTGAAGCTGGTGTTGGAGCCGATCTTCGAGGCGGATTTCCTGCCGTGTTCCTACGGCTTCCGTCTCAAGCGCCGGGCTCATGACGCGCTCGCCGAAGCGCACCACTTCGCCAAACACTCGTACGAGTGGATGGTGGAGGGTGACATTGAGGCGTGCTTCGACTCGATCGACCACACGGCCCTGATGGACCGGGTGCGTCGGCGGATCGGGGACCGGCGCGTCCTGGACCTGGTGAAGGCGTTCTTGAAGGCGGGCATTCTCACCGAGGGTGGCCTGTCCCGGGAGACCGACAGCGGCACTCCGCAGGGAGGAATCCTGTCACCACTGCTCGCCAACATCGCCTTGTCCGTCCTCGATGAGTTCATCGCGGCCGGACCGGGCGGGCCGAACTCCACTCAGGCGGAGCGGGCCAGGCGTCGGCGTCGGAAGCTGCCCAACTACCGGCTGTTCCGGTACGCGGACGACTTCCTGATCGCCGTGACCGGGACCCGTGACGATGCCGAGGAGATCCGCGCCGAGGTGGCAGCAGTGCTCGCGCCGATGGGCCTTCGCCTGTCGGTGGAGAAAACAGCGATCACCCATATCGACGAGGGGCTGGACTTCCTCGGGTGGCGTCTCCAACGTCACCGCAAACGCGGGACCCAGAAGCACTACGTCTACCTCTACCCCTCCAAGAAGGCCCTTCAGGCCGTCAAGGAGAAGGTCAAGGCGCTGTGCAGACAGGACACGAACCTACCGTTGGCAGTCGTGCTGCACCGGCTCAACCCGGTGCTGCGAGGCTGGACGGCGTACTTCCGGCACGGCGTGTCGTCCGCGACCTTC
This sequence comes from Kitasatospora sp. NPDC050463, assembly GCF_040655255.1. Classification (NCBI taxonomy): domain Bacteria; kingdom Bacillati; phylum Actinomycetota; class Actinomycetes; order Kitasatosporales; family Streptomycetaceae; genus Kitasatospora; species Kitasatospora sp. NPDC050463. Next base: position 152 of record NZ_JBFAJO010000218.1, on the reverse strand, counting down.
CAGTACCTGTCAGCCTTCACCTGGCGACAGGTCTTCGGATGGCTGCGGCGCAAACATTGAACCGCCCCGTGTTCAGTGGAGACTCGATTTCGTGTAAGGATTCGAGTCATGGCACGTCCCTCCTCCTACCCGCCTGAGCTGCGCCGTCGTGC
>NZ_JBFAJO010000217.1:0-1564 GCF_040655255.1 Kitasatospora sp. NPDC050463 | reverse complement strand
TGGGGGTTGGAGAGCTTCACCGAGGTGCAGGTCGTGCATCGGGCGAAGGTCTGATGGTGTGGCGCCTCGGGCCTGGGGGGTGGGGTCCGGGGCGTTGTCAGATGGCTTCGGCGCTGTCCAGGGCCCAGAGTTCGAGGCTGGCGGGGAGGGCGTCGCGGCGGGTGATCTTGAGTTTGCGGTAGACGCGGGTGAGGTGTTGTTCGACGGTGCTGACGGTGATGTGCAGGGCTTCGGAGATCTCGCGGTTGCTGTATTTGAGTGCGGCGAGTGAGGCGACGCGGCGTTCGGATTCGCTGAGTGTGGCGTTCGGTTCGGGGGTTTTGGGGTCGTAGGCGGGTTCGGCGGGTGGGCGGGGTTCGGTGGCGGCGAGGACGCCGGACTGGATGCGTTTGTGGAGGGCGCCGGCGCGGCACTGGGCGGCGAGGGCGAGTGCTTCGCGGCCGGTGACGGCGGCCAGGGGGTCGCCCAGGGCCAGGAGTGCCTCGCTGAGTTCGGTTTTGGCGTGGGCGGTCTGTACGCGGTCGCCGGAGCTGTCGAGTTCGGCGACGGCGCGGTGCAGGAGGGCGGGGCGTTTGCGCAGGTCGCTCATCATGGCGCGCAGGCGTAGGGAGGTGCCGCGGATCCAGGGGTGTCGGGCTTCGGCCATGGCGAGTTGTTCCAGGACGAGGCGGTCGGCCTGTTGGTGGTGGCCGACTTTGAGGAGGACTTCGGCGGCTTCGGTGCGCCAGGGCAGGACCAGGGGGTGGTCCATGTCCCAGCTCTTCATCAGCCGTCCGATCTCGTAGAGGTCGTCCAGGGCGGAGCGGAACTGTCGGGTGGCGGCGTAGTAGCGGGCGCGGGCTCGTAGGTAGCCGAGTTCGTGGATGGTGCGGCTGGTGTGTTCGGCGTTCTGGCCGTGGACGATGGCGGCGGCGTCGGCGTAGCGGCCCATGTCGGTGCGGGCGCGGAGCAGGGTGGCGAGGGGGGCGTAGGCGTAGTCGCAGGTGCGGTCGGGCAGGGTGTCGAGTGCGGCGAGGGCGTGGTGTTCGGCGCCTTCGAGGTCGCCGCGGCGTAGGAGGGCCTGGGCGAGGAGGGCGTGGAAGAGGGAGTGCCAGCCGGGGGAGTGGGAGCGCAGGGCCTGTTCGAGGAAGGTCTGGCACCAGGTGACGCCGCGTTGGGGTTCGGCGGAGAGGATGAGGGAGGTGATGGCCTGGATGATGGAGGTGAGGGTGGGGCCGGTGAGGCGGGTGGCCTGGAGGAAGCGTTCGATGTCGGGCAGGTGGGCGTCGTCGAGGGTGTAGCCGGGCAGTCGTAGGTCGTCGGTGGGGGGTTCCTGGGGGGTGGTGTCCAGGAGCAGGGTGCGGATGTGGGCGGCTTCGGGGATGCGGCCCTGGGCGTGGAGGAGGTGGAGCAGTGGTTTGAGCTGGGCGGGGGTCATCGGGGTGTGGTGGGTGAGGGTGACGGCTTCGGCGAGGTGGTGTTCGGAGCGGGCGGGGTCGATCTGCCAGAGGATGGCGGACAGGCGGGTGATGAGCTCGACGCGTCGCCCGGGGGTGTCGGTGGTGTCGCGGGCGAGGGTGAGGAT
>NZ_JBFAJO010000216.1:0-1712 GCF_040655255.1 Kitasatospora sp. NPDC050463 | reverse complement strand
TCGGCGACCAGCGCCCGGTCGCTCTCCTGGTAGAGGGTCTCCTCCCGCACGGCCGAGGGCGCCCGCCGGCCGGAGGCGAACAGGGCGACGGGGGTCACTCCCCGTTCCCGCAGCCGCAGCGCGACCTCGAACGCGACGACGGCTCCCATGCTGTGGCCGAAGAACGCGAGCGGCCGGTCCGCCAGCGGGCCGATCTCGGCCATCAGCGCGTCGGCCAGGTCCGCGATGTCGGTGATCCGCGGTTCGTGGCGGCGCTCCTGCCGGCCCGGGTACTGCACCGCCAGGACGTCCAGCACCGGCGACAGGTCCCGCGAGACGGGGTGGAAGTACGGCGCGGAACCACCCGCGTGCGGGAAGCAGACCAGCCGGGGCCCACCCTCGGGACCGGGATGGAACCGCCGCAGCCACGTACCGCTTTCCTTGGTCACTCGACGTCCCTTCCAACCTTCCAACGACGTTCGGACTCACCGGCCCGCCCGGACGGCGAGGTCGCCGGGCCGGCGGGTGCGGACGGCCGCGCACGCGTCGCACGGGCACGCCTGACGGCGCCTCGGCGGGCGGGTGCCTGCCGGAGCGACGAACCCGCCGCCCGGCGCGGCGCGTTCGCGTCCGCCCGTCCGGCTGCACCCGGCCCGGGCTCCGGGGCACAACGCCCGCCGGCCCGTGGCCTGTCGTGTCGCATCGATCGGTCTTCGGTGAACTCGCTGACAGGGGCCTCGGGGGCAGCGGGTGGGCCCCGCCGTCATCCGGCTGGGCGTCACGGCGGGGGTCCGGGGAGCGGGTTCGGCCCGCTCCGGCCTCATTCCAGTCCATGAGGTCGGGCGATAGCTACCGGGATCGCCCCCTGAATGCCGGGCGGCGCCTCCCCTATCCGATCCCCTACCTCCCCTGTCCGGCCACCCCTAGCTCATCGCCACAAAGGGAATACATCCATCCGCTAATTCACAACTCCGGCTCTGACATTGGCTCGTGCCATAATCTGCCCATCGCCGCCGCCACCCCTGTGACCGGCGGCGATGCATCCTCCGGACGAAAGGACGCCCACACGGACACACCTGACGATCCGGTGCCCGGGGCGATCCCCCGAGGCCACCCCTGCCGGCCGCGCAGACCCCGCCGCGGAGGCAATCCGAGCGAAACACAACCGTGATCCAGGCCACAGAAACGAGCCGGTACCGTATGGGCGCCGGACGAGGGTCGATGCACGGGGGACTGACCGGGGTTCGGGGACGCTGCCGCCCGTCATCCAGCGGCACGACCGGCGAACCGACCCGCCGTCAACGCACCACCCTGGGATCCACCGCCCTTGCGACCCGACCGATCCAGGCCACCCGGAGGTAGGACAGGCGAGTTCAGTCGACGACACCGACCGCTCTGGTCGTCGTTGTTCAAAGCTAAATGACGGGGGAACTTCATTGCAGCTGATAGACCAGAAATCCGAACTGGCCGAACTCGGGACCGCGCTTCGGGAGAGCCGGTCGGGTACGGGGGGAATCGTTCTGATCGAGGGGGCCGCGGGGTCCGGCAAGAGTGAGCTCCTGGAGACCTTCGCCGCGCGGGCGGAGCACGACGGCGCCACCGTGCTGAGCGCCGCCAGCTCGGACACCGACCGGACGGTGCCCTTGAGCACACTGCGTCAACTCCTGGACCACACACCCGACATCGCCTGGACGGACCTGCCGGTCACCGACACCGGCGCCCTCACCCGACAG
>NZ_JBFAJO010000215.1:0-1766 GCF_040655255.1 Kitasatospora sp. NPDC050463 | reverse complement strand
CGTCATCGTCCGCTTCCACGGCGGCGGCGCGGGCGAACATGGCTTGTTCGTGCGCGGCGAGGGCGGCCTCCGCATCGCCGGGGTGCGCGGCGAGGGCCCGGCCGAGTTCGGCGCCGTCCTGCATGGCCAGGTTGGCGCCTTCGCCGTTCGGCGCCCGGAGGTGGGCGGCATCGCCGAGCAGGGTCACCCCCGGTACGCGGTTCCAGCTGTGCCCGGCCGGCAGTGTGAAGATGGGGCGCAGGGCCGGCGGGGTGTCGCTGTCGGTGATCAGGGCGGTGAGTTCGGGAGCCCAGCCGTCGAACTCCTTCGCGACCCGCACGGTGAGGGCAGTGGCATCGGTGGGAACGAGGCTGGCGAACCAGTCCTGGGGCTTCTTCAACTGCGCGTAGGTGTGCAGGGTCCCGCCGCCCTCCCGGTGGGTCAGCAGTCCCCTCCCCGGCGCGAGCGCGAACAGCGATCCGGCCCCGACCGCCTCCGCGGAGGCGGGATGGCGGGTTCCTGCGTCGAAGAGGAACGTCTCCACGCTGCAGACGCCGAAGTACTCCGGAGCGGCCTCGGAGAGCAGCGGTCGTACCCGCGACCAGGCGCCGTCGGCGCCGATGAGCAGGTCCGCGACAGCGGTGGTGCTGTCGGCGAAGTCCACCTGGTGGCGACCCTCGCCGAGGGCCCGCACCGCGGTGACCTTGTGGCCCCAGCGGACGGTGCCGGCGGGCAGGGAGTCGAGCAGCATCTGCCGCAGTTCGCCGCGCGGTGCCTCCGGGCGTTCGCCGGTTCCGTCGTCGGGCAGGTCGAGCAGCACGTTCCCCGCCTGGTCCATGACCCGGTACGCCTCGCGGCCCGGCAGGATCAGCTTGTGGAACTCCTCCATCAGGCCGGCCGCTTCCAGAGCGGCCTGCCCGCTGTGGGGGTGGAGGTCGAGCAGTCCGCCCTGGCGGCGGGCGTCCGGCGCGGGCTCCGCCTCGTAGACCGTGGCCGGGATGCCGTGCACGTGCAGTACGCGGGCCAGCGTCAGGCCGCCCAGGCCTGCTCCGATGATCGTGACCGGTGTCGTCATGGTTTTCTCCCTAGCCCCTCGCGGGGTGCGTCGAGGCATATTGGATCGCCACTCCAATGACGCTAACACGAAGTTGGATCGGCGCTCCATTCATGGGATGCTGGGGTCATGGTGAAGAGAACGGCGACGGGATCTGCGCGGGCCCCGCGGCGGGCGGACAGCCTGTCGAGGGGGCTGATCATCCAGGCCGCGATCGAGATCCTGGACAGCGGCGGCGAGAAGGCGCTGACGCTGCGCGCACTCACGGTGCGCCTGAGCACGGGCTACGGAGCGATCTACCACCACGTCGCGGACAAGAGCGATCTGCTCGCGACGGCCACTGACGACGTCATCACCGGCGTGCTGTCCGGCGCGGTCGCCGATGCGGACCCGCGCACTGCTCTGCGCCGCCTCGCCCTCGGCCTGTTCGATGCGATCGACGCCCATCCCTGGGTCGGGGCCGAACTCTCCCGCCAACCGTGGCGGCCCGCGCTGCTGGACTTCTACGAGAGCATCGGCCGCCTGCTGGACGCCCTCGACGTCCCCGGAAAAGCGCGCTTCGACGCGGCCGGCACGCTCGTGAACTACGTCCTCGGCGTCGCGGCGCAGAACGCCGCGAACGCACGGCTCCGCGCAGACAGCGACACGGACCGAGAGACCTTCCTGGAGAACGCCGCCACGCAATGGACGCAGATCGACCCCGGCCGGTACCCGTTCGTACACGCGGCGGCGA
>NZ_JBFAJO010000214.1:0-1807 GCF_040655255.1 Kitasatospora sp. NPDC050463 | reverse complement strand
CCCAGCACCGACGGCATGGACTACGGTCTCCTGCCGTACCGGCCGGGCGTGTTGACACTGCAGCGCTAGAGGTCCGCCTTGTGGCGGTTCCCGCCGACGCCACCCCTTCATATCCCAATCGAATAAGGGGCTCAAACAGTGACGTTCACGCTTCAGCGGTGGTCGCATCGCGTCCTCGCCTTGACGGTAAGCCTTCTCTGCCTGATGGCATTTCTTCCGTCCGCGGCTCGGGCAGACAACCCGATCGTGCAACACATTTACACCGCCGACCCAGCACCGTTGGTCTACAACGGCCGGGTCTACCTCTACACCGGACACGATGAGGACAACTCGACCACATTCAGGATGCGCGAGTGGAGGGTGTCGTCCTCGTCGGACATGGTGAACTGGACTGATCACGGCTCGCCGATGAGCCTGGCGACCTTCAGCTGGGCCGGCGCGGACGCCTGGGCGGGACAGGCCGTCTACCGCAACGGCAAGTTCTACTGGTACGTGCCGGTGCGAATGACCAACGGATCGCAAGCCATCGGCGTCGGGGTCTCGGACAGCCCCACCGGGCCGTTCCGTGACGCGATCGGCGGTCCACTGATCCAGAACTCCGAAATCGATCCGACCGTCTTCATCGACGACGACGGGCAGGCCTACCTGTACTACGGAAACCCGAAGCTGTGGTACGTGCGGCTCAACGCCGACATGATCTCGTACTCCGGCAGCCCGACGCAGATACCGCTGACCACCGCAGGGTTCGGCACCCGCACGGGAGATGCGAACCGGCCCACCCTGTACGAGGAAGGCCCGTGGTTCTACAAGCGAAACGGCCTGTACTACATGCTGTTCGCGGCGAAATGCTGCTCTGAGTTCATCGCCTACTCCACCTCGCCCGGCCCGACCGGGCCGTGGACCTATCGCGGCACCATCATGCCCTCGCAGGGCAGCAGCTTCACCAACCACGTCGGCGTCGTCGACTTCAACGGCGGATCGTACTTCTTCTACCACAACGGCGCTCTGCCCGGCGGCGGTGGCTTCACCCGGTCGGTCGCGGTGGAGAAGTTCAGCTACAACACCGACGGCACCATTCCGACGATCAACATGACGACGGCCGGGGCGCCGCAGTCCGGCACCCTCAATCCTTATGTCCGCCAGGAGGCCGAGACCATCGCGTGGGGCAGCGGCGTCGAAACCGAACCCTCCAGCGAGGGCGGAATGAACGTCAGCTGGATCGAGAACGGCGATTACACCAAGGTCAAGGGCGCAGCGTTCGGCAGCGGTGCCGGCTCGTTCACCGCCAGGGTGGCCTCGGGCACCAGCGGCGGCCGAGTCGAGCTGCACCTGGACGGTACGACTGGGCCAACGGTCGGGACCTGCACCGTGTCGGGCACCGGAGGCTGGCAGACCTGGAGCACGGTCTCGTGCCCTGTCACCGGTGCGACCGGGACCCACGATCTGTACCTGCGTTTCGCTGGTGGCAGCGGGTTCCTGTTCAACATGAACTGGTGGCAGTTCAGCTCCGGCCAGGCCGCCTTCTCGTCAACCGCCGTCGCCCAGCACAGCGGCTACTGCCTGGACGATCCCGACCTGAGCACCGCCGACGGCACTCAGTACCGGCAGTACACCTGTGGCGCCGGTGAGGAACAGCGGTTCGACTTCCGCCCGGTGGCAGGGGTGGCGGACACCTACTCCGTGGTGAACCACTACAGCGGCAAGTGCCTCGACGTCGGCGGCGCATCCACCGCCGACGGCGCGGCGGTCAACCAGTGGACCTGCCACGGCGGCACGAACCAGCAGTTCACGCTACGGCCGGTCACCG
>NZ_JBFAJO010000213.1:0-1820 GCF_040655255.1 Kitasatospora sp. NPDC050463 | reverse complement strand
TCGTCGTTGTAAGCGATGGTGAAGTCGCGGATCTTGTCGATGAGGTCGCCTCGGGAGGTGAACTCGCCCCGGCGGAGGAGACGGCGGGCGAGGATCGAGAAGAAGATCTCGATCTGGTTCAGCCATGAGGCATGCTTCGGTGTGTGGTGGACGGTGAACCGCGGATGGGCCGCCAGCCATGCCCGGGTGGCCTTCGCGACATGGGACGAGCCGTTGTCGAGGACGAGGTGGACGTCCAGGGCGGGGTTGATACTCCGGTCCAGCAGCCGCAGGAAGTTGACGAAGGTGACGGAGTTGTTGCGGGTGATGTCCTCGACGAGGACCTGGCCGGTGTGCACGTCGAGGGCGGCGACGATGGAGGCGGTGCCGTGGCGGCGGTATTCGAACTCGCGCTGTTCGGGATGGCCGGGTCTTGCCGGCCGGGTGGGATGGCGTCGGGAACGGGCCTGAATGGCGGTCTTCTCGTCCACGCTGAGGACCACCGATCCTTCGGGCCGGTTCAGATAGAGGGCACACACCTCGGCGGCCTTGGTGTGGAAGTCGGGATCGGCGGGGCGGGTGAGCCAGCCGCGGACCAGGTGCGGCTTGAGGTCCAGGCCGGCCAGGATCCTTCCGACTTGAGAAGCGGAGATCCCCTGTTTGGCAAGGGATTTGGCGATGGACTTGTGGGTCCAGTGGCTGTCGGTGTCGGGCCTGGCGGAGGTCACCGTAGCCACGATCGCCAGGTGAACCTCGGGTCCGTAGCGGCGCGGGCGGCCGGGCCGGCTGCGGTCGTCCAGCGCGGCCAGTCCCTCGTGGTGGAGCCGCTTGCGCCAGCGCCGGACGGTGGCGATGTGTAATCCGTGGCGGCGGGCGATGACGGCGTTCGGGACACCGTCGGCGGCCGCCAGCGCAACCCCGGCCCGTTGGATGCGCCGGAGCGGAGCGCTGCGCGAGTGCGCCAACTGCTCCAGTGTCGCCCGCTGGTTCTCGTCCCAGATCACCGTGAATGGGCTGTGCACCGGCATTTTCCCCACCCTGGACTCGACACGCGCCGGTCATTGTCACGCGGGCGAGTGGGCTGGCGGCCAACGCCCGTGCGGGGACCAGTGCCGCTGGCAGGATTACGGCCATGTCGAACACCAGGCGCGTGAAGCCGCCCACCCGCTCCCGGACCGCCCCGGGAACGTCCGTCCACACGATCAAGATCACCCTGTCCGGTTCCCGGCCCCCGATCTGGCGTCGCCTGCAGGTGCCGTCGAGCACGGATCTGCGGCGGCTGCATGACCAGATCCAGGCCGCGTTCGGGTGGGAGGACTACCACATGTGGGTCTTCGAGGCCGGGCGGGAACGGTACGGGGTCACCGATCGGGACCTGGGAATCCGCAGCGCGGCGGCGGTGTGCCTCGACCAGATCGCCCCCGGCGTCGGCGCGCGGTTCGGCTACACCTACGACTTCGGCGACAACTGGGAGCACGACATCCTCGTCGAGGCCGTCGACGAAGCCGAATCCGGTGTCTCCTACCCGCGCTGCCTCACCGGCCGGCGGGCCGGCCCGCCCGAGGACTGCGGCGGGATCTGGGGATACGAGTACCTCGTCGAGGTTCTCGCCGACCCCGGCAACGAAGAACACGAGGAACGCCTCGAATGGCTCGGCCTCGACTCGGCCGACCAGTTCGACCCCGCCGCGTTCGACCTGGCCGAGATCAACACCGCCCTGGCCAACCACACGACCGTACTGGTCCACGGCTGAATCCGGAGGACCGGGCCCGACCGATCGCCCTCGGGCCCCCACCGGGGGCGATCAAGACCCTCGCAGGATCAATGCGGCGCTGCACTAG
>NZ_JBFAJO010000212.1:0-1850 GCF_040655255.1 Kitasatospora sp. NPDC050463 | reverse complement strand
CGCTACACGTCCGACGGCAAATGCATCTGGACCGAGCTGCCTCTCCCCCAGGCATAGGCGACCGCCTGGAGCCGCCAGACCGGTTCGACAACGGGCCCTTAACTAAGCGGTTGTTGTCTTTCCGGGCTTGATGGCTGTGTTTCAGCTGGTCAGGCGTAGGGTCGGCGGTCCCGTGGCGCCGAGCTCATGACGACACCCAGGCGACGACCTGATCGCCTTGGAGCGCACCCGCACAGCCGGCTGGCAGGAACTGCTCGCCTACTCCGACCGCGTCTCGGCCGAGCGCCGCGAGCAGTTCCCCGACCCCGAGCAGATCATCGAGCGCCAGACCTGGCCGCCCGAGCAGAGCACCGCCCTGGAGGAGCTGCGCGCCGCCTACCGGGCCGCGCCCGCCGCGGTGCGCCGGCACCCGGTGATGGCCCGCGCGCTGGAGGAACGCTGCTACTACGCCACGGAGCTGGCGCTGCGTGAGAAGAGCGCCGCACCGGCCCCCGCGTGACCCGGCCGCCGCCCGGCCGCCGTGCGCCGGGCAGTGTGCCAACCAGGCTGCCGGCCAGTAGGCAGCGAGCCGGCCAAACGCCACCGACGACGGCGAGGTGATGATGCTGGAGGCGTTCGTCGACCTGGGCGAGGACGACCACCTTCCGGGCCTGGGGGTGGGTTGGTGAAGTCGGTCGGGCGTGGGTCTGCCACCGGGTCTTGGACCTGGTGGCAGGCTGATTTGTTCAGTCGGTGTTGCTGGGGCGGCGGGCGAGGGCGCCCGTGATGGTGAGCAGGACGAGCAGGACACCGGCGAACCATGTCATTGCGGTGGTCACGGTGGTGTAGAGGGTGGCGATGCCGATGCCGATGGGGGGCAGGGCGAGGCCCAGGTAGGCGATGAGGAAGAGTCCGGCGAGGGCTTCGCCGCGTTTGGCCGGTGTGGCCATGGCGACGACGGTGGCGACCGCGGACTTGAACAGCATTCCGGCGCCGATGCCGGCCACGATGCCGGCCACCAGGAACACGGGGAGGCTGGCGGTGCGTATGCCGACGGCCAGTGCTGTCACCCCTGTGGCCTGGGCGAACAGGCCGATGTTCCTGCGTACCCTGGTGTTGAGGCGGCCGGTGAGCGACTGGGCCGCCGCGGCGGCACCGAACACGGTGAACACGATCAGCCCCGCCAGTGCGCGGGACGGGTGGTGCAGGGTGTGGCCGACGAATCCGGGGGCCAGTGAGGTGAACAGGCCGAAGACCGCGAAGGACGCGAAGCCCGCGGCCGCGGCGGCCACGTATCCGGGCGGGTCGCCGTGGTCGGCGCTGACGCGCTGCGGGCGGTACTTCGGCCTGACGGGCTGCTGCTGGATTGTCTCGGGGGTGAGTGCGACCGCGGCGACGCTGATCAGCAGCAGGGCGCCGAAGACGAGGTAGGGCAGGCGCAGCGGTGCGTTGAGGTACTGGGCGAGGAGGCCGGCGACGAGGGGGCCGAAGCCGAGGCCGCCGATGTTGGCGGCGGTGGAGACGATCTCGAAGCGTTGTGGTGAGGCGCCGGGGCGGTGCGCGGTGTGCAGTTCGTGCAGGTGCGCGGTGGCGGTTGCGGTGAGCATGCCGACGCCGAGGCCGGTGACCAGCCTGGCGAGGAGGAGGACCGGTAGGGAGGGTTGGGTGAGGAAGAGTGCGGCGGCGGCCAGTTCGAGCGTCAGCGCCGTGATCAGGATCTTTCGTCGGCCGGTCCGGTCCGAGATGTGTCCGGCCAGTAGCAGGCTGGTCAGTACACCGATGGCGTAGACGGCGAAGACGATTGTGACGGTGAACGTGGAGAAGCCGTCGCGTGCCTGGTAGAGGGGGTACAGCGGTGTCGGGACGGTGGA
>NZ_JBFAJO010000211.1:0-1990 GCF_040655255.1 Kitasatospora sp. NPDC050463 | reverse complement strand
CCGGATCGCCCGCCACCTCGTCGCCGCCCAGTGCTCCCGGCATGCGTGCAGCCCTCCCGCAGGGCCGGGCGGCCCGGAGGCGGACGCGTCGCGGCTGCGGCGCCGGCCCGGGCTGGGGCGGGGCGGGGCGGGGCGGGGCGGTCAGATCGGCTGGTCGGGGCTCGTCCAGCCAGGCCTGCCAGCACTTGGGGGTGACGGTGAGTCCGAGCCGGTCGACGCCGGGTTCGACCGCCCGGTGCCACCAGGTGAGGGTCTGCTCGAAATCGTCCCACCGCCGGCGGCCACCGTACTGGCGGACCAGGTACGGCCGCACTGCCGCCAGGGCCGTGGAGAAGGCGACATGTTCGTCGGACAACCGACGGGCCTTGAGGCGGTGATGAGGCTGGCCGAGCCTACCGAGTCCGGCCGGTCCCCCACCCGCCACCTCTTGCGCCGGGCCGCAGCGTCGCTGCCCGAGGGGACCAGCCGGCCGTCCCGGACCGAGGGACGGGCGGACCCGGTGGAGAGGTCGACCGGCGGGCCCACGTGCATCACACTGGGCGGGGTGACGACGACACGAGCATCCTCATCCGAAGGTCTCCGTGCTGTTCTCTTCGACTCGGGCGGCGTGCTGATGCAGCCGATCGGTGGCCGCTGGAACCCACGAGCGGACTTCGAGCACACCGTCCTCGCCCACGCACCCTCGATCACGTCGGAACGGTTCGCGGCGGCCATCGCCGCCGGCGACAGGTTCCTCAACGCCTCACCGACGACGCCCGACCACGACGACTACCACCGCGTGATGCTTCACGACCTCGGCGTGCACCCGACCTCGGAGCTCCTCGCCGAGCTGCGCCGTGAGGTCCCCCCGGCCACCGTCCTGGAGACGTACCCCGAGGTCGTGGACACCCTGGAGGAGCTGAGCCGACGAGGCGTGCGCATGGCGGTGGTGTCGGACGCCTGGCCCAACCTGCCGGACCTTCACGCAGGACTGGGGATAGGGCAGTACTTCGAGGCGTACGCGATCTCGGCGGAACTCGGCTGCAACAAGCCGGACCCGCGGATGTACCACCACGCCAGCACCGCGCTGGATCTCCCGCCCGCGCAGTGCCTGTTCGTCGACGACGATCCGATCCTGGTCACCGCCGCGATCACGCTCGGGTACGCGGGACGCGCGGTCTGCCGAGGAGCGGCCACCTCGCACGTGCCCACCATCGCGTCCCTGACGGAACTGCTGGACCTCTTCAGGTAGCCGCTAAGGTCGTCCACGATTGGCATAGCTGATCAATTTCCGGAAAGCAGCCGTATGCGCCTGCGTATCGCCGACGTCAACACCGTCGGCTTCAAGATCCGCATCAACGAGCTCCACGCCAACGGCAAGGTCGCCTCGGACGGAACCCACACCTCCGAGACCGTGGGCTGGATCGCTTCCACCGTGTGAGGGCTCACAGGCTGTCAAGACAGCCCTGAGGCGCCATCCGTCCTGAGCGACGCGGACGCGGTGGTCGGGAGACGCACGCCGACCCGCCGTCCGCCAGGCTCACCCGGCGGACGGCGCCTCCTTTGCCCTGCCATCCGCCCGACGACCGATCAAGGCCCGCAACTGGGTGCCTCGGCCGACGCCCGCTCCGGCTCGGATCCGGCCGCGGCACCGAGGCTCGACGAAGCCCCCATCGTCGTCGTTCAATGCGCTCCCGACCAGGACAGTCGCTGCCCCGGCCTCGTGCGACCGGCCACGCAAAGCCCGCTCCAACGTCTCGACCACCACCTCGTGAGCCAGCGCGGGAGGGTTCTCAACGCTCGGATGGGAACGCATCCCGCTGGACTACGCGTCCCTCGCTGATCACACTCGGCCTGCAAGGTCGCGGTGAACGCCGCCTACTGCTGAGTTCCTCAAGTTGCGGGTATAGAGCCCATGTTGGGGTAATTCAGGGAGGCAGGGGGTGGGGTGTGCCGGGGTTGCTGCGGGCCCAGGCCGCCGTGGGGGCGGACGAGGAGAGAATGATCACCA
>NZ_JBFAJO010000210.1:0-2209 GCF_040655255.1 Kitasatospora sp. NPDC050463 | reverse complement strand
CACGACGGCGCAGCTCAGGCGGGTAGGAGGAGGGACGTGCCATGACTCGAATCCTTACACGAAATCGAGTCTCCACTGAACACGGGGCGGTTCACCCCGACCACCAGCAACGATTGAACAAGACCACACAATGGCCCACGATTGAACCGATCAGACTGGCCCGTTTTCAGCCGGTGCCGACACCAACCTTGGAACGCCCCTTTCACCAGGGCATACGCGGAACAACCTCGCTGGTCGGCGTCACGAAATCACGATCAGGGCAGGATCCGGCGGCCGGGCTCCGGCTGTCCGGTCTCGCCGAAGGTGGCGGAGTCTCGGGCGAGGTGGCGGTCGCTGCTCCGACCTCCCTGGTGAAGTTGGCGAACTTGGCGGAAGGTGAGTTGGCTCCTACCCCAGGCGGACCAGGAGAGCAGCCAGTTGTAGGGGTTGCTGTGTGCCCAACTGCCCCCGCTACCGGCCCATTCGCCGTGGTAGACCTTCGCCTGACGTTTGGCCCGTCTGCCTGTGGCAGCCCTACAGCCCGCGTCGGCGACGGCGCCTGCTCGGGGCCAACTCCAGGAGGACGTCCTTGACGTCGAAGGTCTCGCCTAGCCGGGCGTGTAGGTGGTCGAGGGATTCCTTCAGGGCGGCGAGTTCCCGCTGAGGCTGGGCCCGGAGCAGGTAGTCGTTGACTTCGCGGTAGAACCGCTCGACAGCTTCCTGCGGAATGTTCGGATTGGTGGCAGGGTCCCACGGGTGCAGGGGAATGACGGGGGTTGGGTGGTGGATATCGAGTGCCGCTCGGAGTCGAAGGCCCGGCCTGTGGGCCCACTCCTGGTCAGAGTTGGCGCCCGGGTGTGGTTCGTACTCCAGGTCGAGGTGTCCCCGGCCGAGTCGGTCGACTATCTCTTCCAGGATGGTCAGTCGCCGCATCTTTCGCTGGGCGATGAATGAGACATCGCCGTATGCATCGGGGTCGATCAGGGTGAGGACTCTCCAGACTTCCACCATGTCCACGTGGAGCTGTTCGAGCGTGGTTCGCTGATAGGCGAGATTCCGGTGGAGGCGAGCCCAGCGTCCGGGGTCGGGGTAGGGCTCGCGGGAGCCCTGGGCACGTAGCTCCGCGAGGTGCTGCCACCAGCTCTCGCGCTCGATGTATGCCTCGCGGATATGCTCCAGGTCAGCAACGATCTCCTCGCCGCGGTGCACGATCGCGTACCCGGTCACCGGAACGTCGAACATCGCCGCGCCCAGGCTGCGCAGCTTGGCGGCGTCCCGCCTCGACATGGTGGCGGGGAGGAGGCTGATCAGCGCGGTGACAATGTCCTTGATGAACTGATACACCTAGTTGCTCCCCCGTGCCCGCTCCCTGGCCCTCCACGGTAGGCCATCAGCGGTGGCCAGACTCAGAATCCGGGACAACGGTCGACGTCCGGGCTCCCGGGAGTAGATCCGCCAGAGCAAGGGACCATTCCGAAGAATCGCCATGATCCCTAAAGTGTGAAACCCTCCTCGCGTAGTCTCAGGAGCTTGGCAAACCGCAGCTCATCGGAACCGGATCCGCCACTTTCGTCGAGACCGGACACCGGCGGCGTCACCTTGATGGCCGCCCGCGGCCCGTCGGGTGAGCTCAGGCGCCCTGCTGGTCGAGGGCGGCCCGGAGCAGGGAGACGGCGTGCTGGGCGTCGCGGGAGAGCCAGGGGTCGCCGTCGACCGCGTCGATGACCAGGTGCCCGTCGATGTAGCTGCCCCAGCCGTCCCCGGTGTCGGCGACCCAGTCCACCAGCCGGCGGTCCGGGCGCCGGACGGCGAACAGGGACGGATCGCCGGCCCAGCCCTCCACCACCAGATCGCTGTCCGGCAGCTTCCAGGACTCGGACGGAGCGCCCAGGCCGCGGGCGAGCGGCGACACCGAAGAGCGCTCGGCGGCGAGCGCCAGGCGCAGCTGCTCGGGAACCACCGGCCCCTTCTCCACGCCCTCCGGGTCGGAAGCGGGACCGGCGAGAGCCGGCTGCTGCACCAGCTGGACAGAAGTGGGCGCTGCACTGCGCAGCGCGGTCGGGGCGCTGCGCACGGGCGGGGCGAGCACGGGCGGGGCAAGAGGGTGCAGCTTCTGCGCAAGGCCGAGCGCGGGGCTAGTGTCCTGCGCCGGAGATCCGTCGTTAGATCTTGCGTGAGTGATTCTTCGGATGTGCCAGTGCGTCGTCGCGGTCCTGCGTTGGAGCCGCTG
>NZ_JBFAJO010000209.1:0-2259 GCF_040655255.1 Kitasatospora sp. NPDC050463 | reverse complement strand
CGCCGCCCTGCGCGTACCTCATGCCCCAGGGCTACCGGATCCACAGCCCCACCGTCAGGCGAACAGCCCCGACATCACCCAATCAAGTTCAGTAGAGGCGAGACGGCATGGCGACATGCTTCCAGGCCGGAGCCCGGAAGGGAACAGTAGGCTTCCGGCAAGATGGCCCGTGGATAGCGTTGACCGCTCCGTGGCTGGAGTGAACCCTGGTGGACTCAGCTGTCTAGTGGCCCCGCTGCCCCGCCGCTTCCGCCAGCGAGACTGGTACCTCCGGTGGCGCGTCTCTCGGCGAGTGTGGTCGAGGCACCCGAACTGTCGACCGTAGCCGTACAGTTGTCGCTGTGTCGGTGCGGCCCGTTCGGAGGGGTGGGCTGTTGCTCGCGCTCGCTGGAATGCTATCTCGACCTACGAGTACCTCTGGGTTCCTTCGGCTTCGCTGCTTCGATCGGCAGGGTCTGGCAGTGAAGTCGATGGTGCTCAGCTGTCCGCTGGGCCGAAAGCGTTGGCCAGCTGTCCAGGCGGGCGCCGATCAGGGACGTTCGATCAGTGACGAGTAGTAGATTTGTCGGCTGATCAAGTCCGCATCGGCCCGCTGGCACCCCTGGTGCCAGCGGGCCGGCGGCCAGTTGACTTCGGAGGAATTGGATGGGAAGTGCCAAAGTCGGTTGGGGGGCTGGCTGCATCGGGCCTGGTGTCATTCTGGGTAGTCTCCATACTGGCGGACCAGGTTTCGTCATGTGTGGGTGACATCGATTCTGGACCTCGATTCGCGCTCGTCGTGTTCCTTCCGTTGTTCTTCATTCCCCAGTCGGTGCCTGGATTTTCGGCGCCTTTCCTTGCGGTGAGAACCGGACTGTCGGTCAAGTTTCGCGATCCCGGTCTCTTCGTGTTCTACTCGGCCATTCTGGTAATATTGGCGGCGGTAGGCGTTGATAGATGGTTCCTCTATCCGTCTGATGCAGATCTCGGATGCTGGGTCAAGCATTCTATCATTCGTGTGCGATTTTACAGGGAGGATGGGTTCAGTCCTGCCATCGAGCAGCTTCGGTTGAAGCGTCTAAGGGCTGTCCCGTAACTGATCTTTGGCACGAGAGTGGTCGGCTGAGATCGGATCCTGGGTCCCTCACTTTGGGAGAGGCGCCGACCTCGGTTCACCCCTGTGACCGCACGACACGGCAGCGGATGGCAGGGGCCGTCCTCCCGGCAACGTGTGGATCCGCCCGCCCGGGGAGATGAGCAGGGCCCCTGCTATTGTGCGCCGATGTCAATGATCAAGCAGTTCCAAGTGACCTTCGACTGTGCGGAACCTGCGCGCCTCGCCGCCTTCTGGTGCGAGGTGCTGGGGTACGTCGTACCGACAGTCCCGGAGGGCTTTGCCACGTGGGAGGAGTACCACCACTCGTTGCCGCCTGGGGAGGAGATCTACTTCGCGTGCACTGATCCCTCGGGTGTGGGCCCGCGCGTGCTCTTCCAGCGAGTTCCCGAAGGCAAGGTCGTCAACATCGAGGGCAACGAGTTCTGCCTCGCCTGATTCTCCTCCGAGACTGCGAGGGGGGAGCCGTCTCCCGGGGACCTCTCAGGTCTCGTATGCGGCAGAAGCTATCCCGTGAGAGCGAGGTTGTGCAGTCGGGCGATGCCGGGCATGGCGTGTCGGACGCCGTCGCCCTTGAGACGGCAGTCGCGGAGGACCTTCCAGGTCTTCATGCGGGCGAAGACGTGCTCAACGCGGGCCCGGACCTGTTTGTGCGAGCGATTGTGCTCGCGCTTCCAGGCCGGTGACTCTCCGCCCGGGGGGCGGCGGTGGGGCATGAGGAGACCGGTGCCCGGATAGCCGCCGCCGGCCATCGTGAGGGTCCTGCCCACGGCGGCCTTCGCGCCAGACTCCTCCCATGCCCGGCAGTCGTTGCGATTGCCGGGCAAAGGCTCACCGACCACAACGACCAGGCGGGTATCCGCGTCAATGACGACCTGGTGGTTGGTGGAGTACCGGTAGTTCTTTGACTGTTCAGCGATGCCGTGGTCCCGGGTAGGCACCAGGGTGCCGTCGACTACCAGCACGGCGTCCTTGGCAAACCGGCGCCGAGGCTGGAATGCGATGAGCGGGCCGAGCTGGTCGATGATGCGGTCGGCCGCCGACTTCGAGATGCCAAACAGCGGGGCTAGTTGCAATACCAGTGACTTAAGGATCGCTGATGGTAGGCTGCCTGCCCAGGAGGTGCCTGGATGCCACGCCCTGGGCAGGTCAAGCCGGCGACGGAC
>NZ_JBFAJO010000208.1:0-2320 GCF_040655255.1 Kitasatospora sp. NPDC050463 | reverse complement strand
AGTGGTTGGCTCCGGAAGTCCTTCGGGGGTTGATCACGTTGCCAGGGCGACGGAGGATTCTTCCTGGTGATCGGCGGTGTGCCGGTCGAGCCTGGCCAGCAGATCGTTCAGGTCGGAGGTGGTGAACTTCCACTGGAACGGCTGTGCCGTGGCGTTGTAGCGGTCTTCGAAGGCTCGGAGCCGGTCCCCGACCTGGGCAAGGTCGGTGAAGTCGTTGGGTGAGACGACCTTGCGCTGCACGACGGAGAAGTAGATCTCGACTTGGTTCAACCATGAAGCGTGGACCGGGGTGTGGACCAGGACCGCGTTTGGGAAAGCGCTGGTCAGCCGGTCGGCGGCCTTCTGGCCGCGGTGGGAGGAGCCGTTGTCCACGATCCAGAACACCCGCTTCGCGCTGGCGTAGGGTTCGGTGCTCATGACCTGGGCGACCAGGTTCATGAACGGGCTGATGCCGGTGCGCGGCTCGGTACGGCCGAAGACTCGGGCCTGGTGGACGTCGTAGGCGGCGAGGTAGGCCAGCGCGCCGCCGCGGCCGTAGGTGTGGTTGACCCGCATTGCCCGGGCCTGCCCGGGCGCGAGGGTGGGGTGGCAGCGGCAGCGGGCCTGGATGGAGGTCTTCTCGTCGGCGCTGATGACGTACTCGTCCGGTCCGAGCGGGTTGCCTTGCCAGGTGCGGGCGTACAGGTCCAGCACACGGGCTGCCTTGGGTCCGAAATCGGGGTCGGTGATGAAGATCCAGGAGCGGTGCTGCCAGGGCTTGAGCGCGTCCTGGGCCAGCCAGCGGCGCACGGTGGAGGCCGACACGGCCGGGGCGATGCCCCGCTGCATGGCCTCGCGGGCTAACTCCGGGCACGACCAGCGTGACAACGGGGCGCCGGTCTCGGCGGGCAGTTGGCAGGCCAGCGCCTTGACCTGGGCAGCCTGCAGTGCGGTGAACGAGGGCGGGCGACCGGGGCGCTGGCGGTCGGCCAGCCCGGCCATGCCCTCTTCGGCGAACCGGCCCCGCCAGGTCCGCACGGTGTCCACGTGCAGACCGGTCTCGCGGGCGATGCGGGCGTTGGAGCGGCCCCGTGCCGCGTGAAGCACGACGTGCGCGCGCATCCGGCCCTGGTGGGGAGTCTTATGGCCGTAGGCCATCTTCTTCAGCCGGTGCCTCTGCGAGGCGGTCATCGATATCGGGCAGGCAGCAGCAACGGGCAAGGCAGGCAGGCCGATCAGCAGAAGTGGATCTTACCGGCTGGAGACTGCCGCACCACTGACGCGGGCGACCAGGCAGGATGACTCCATGCCCACCGTGCCGGAGTCGACCAAGACCTCCCTCGCCCTGAAGCTGACCGCGCGAGCCCGTACCGCCTGGCCCAAACTCGCCGGCCTGGACGTCCGCTACCGCGGCCAGTTCGCCTACGTCAACGGCGAACTCGCCGCCGGCGAGTCCATCAAACTCATGCGTCTGCGCTACGGCGGCTCCGCCAGCACCTGGGGCTTCGCCCTCTACCTCGCCAGCACCGACAAGTACGAGGACACGATCCTGCCCACCGGCAGCTTCGCCGGCACCCCCGAAGAAGCCCTGGACTGCGCCTGCGGCCTCTACCTCGCCGCCCCTGGCATCTGAAGACGCCAGGCGTCCTACGGCCACACAAGCAGGCGGAATGATCCGCCGAGCTCGTATGTTGTCTCGTCAGCGAAGCGCCTTCACCATCACCCGTTCCCTGGTCACACCATCGGCCAACAGATCTCCGAGCTCTTCCGCGACGACGAAGCCGTTGCGCTGATACAGCGCGATGGCCGGCTCATTGCCCGGGATCACCGCGAGTTTCAGCGTCGTAGCACCCGACTGGAGGGCCCACGTTTCGACTGCCGCTATCAACCGGTCTCCGACGCCACGGCCCCGCGCCTGGGGACTGACCCACACCGATCTCAACTCGTATGCGCCGCCTTCCACAGGAAGGCCGCTGGCCATCGCGACCGTTCGCCCGCCCAGCAACGCAACGATGTTGTAGGCGTCGGGCAGCTCCAAGCGCTCACGCCACCGCTCCTCTCCGCCACTGCACCAGTCCGCAAGCCGAGCCTTGAACGCCTGCGGTGCCTCGTCCAGCGCAGCAAGGCGAACCTCCCGCCACAACGGCCAGTCGCTTTTCGTGAGAACGCGCAGGTGCACCATGCCGAGGAGTCTGCCGCGACGCCCGCGGAGAAGTCCACGACATCAACCTCGACGCCACTCGGCGTTCGGAAAAACGCAGTGGCGATCCGGCAAGTCAGGACACCAGGCACCACACCGACTCTGCAGTCAACCCCCGAAGGACTTCGAGTGTCGACCAC
This sequence comes from Kitasatospora sp. NPDC050463, assembly GCF_040655255.1. Taxonomy (NCBI): domain Bacteria; kingdom Bacillati; phylum Actinomycetota; class Actinomycetes; order Kitasatosporales; family Streptomycetaceae; genus Kitasatospora; species Kitasatospora sp. NPDC050463. Next base: position 1 of record NZ_JBFAJO010000208.1, on the reverse strand, counting down.
T
>NZ_JBFAJO010000207.1:0-2368 GCF_040655255.1 Kitasatospora sp. NPDC050463 | reverse complement strand
GACAACGCCCCACCCAACGCACCCACGTCCAACCCACCCCGCACCCGCACCGCGAACGGCACGTTGTACGCCGCACTCCCCGGCGACAACTGGTCGGCGAGCCAGAGGCCGCGCTGGCCGAACGACAGCGGCAGCGGCCGGTCCCGGTCGACGGGGACGAGCGCGGGGCCGTCCGCGCGGTGCGCCGCGTCGGTCAGGAGGGGCGCCAGCTCCCGGACGGTGCCGTGCTGGAACACCGTGCGCAGGGGGATCTCGACGCCCAGGTCGGAACGGATCCGGGCGACCAACCTGGCCGCCATGAGGGAGTGGCCGCCCAGCGTGAACAGGTTGTCGTCGATCCCGACCGATTCGAGCCCGAGCAGTTCGGCGAAGACCGCGCCCAGGGTCCGTTCCGCGGGGGTGCGCGGGGCGGTCCCCCCGGTGGGCTCCGGCCGCCGGGGAGCGGGCAGGGCGCGGCGGTCCACCTTGCCCGACGCGGTGAGGGGGATCGCGTCCACGACGACGAGGGCGGTCGGGATCAGCTGGCGGGGCACCGCCGCGGTGAGGCCGGACCGTACGGCGGCCAGGAACTCCTCGGGGTCGGGGTTGCCCCTGGGCACGACGTAGCCGACGAGTTCGCGCTCGCCGGGGCGGTCCTCCCGGACGAGCACGGTCGCGGCGGCGACGGACTCCTGCCGCTCCAGTGCCGCGCGGACCTCGGCGGGCTCGATGCGAAAGCCACGGATCTTGACCTGTTCGTCGGCCCGTCCCCGGTACTCGATCACGCCGTCGACGCGGCGGCGCACCAGGTCGCCGGTGCGGTACAGCCGGCCGCCGGGGGCGCCGAAGGGGTCGGCGACGAACCGTTCCGCGGTGAGGCCGGGTCGGCCGAGGTAGCCGCGGGCCAGGCCGACCCCGGCGAGGTACAACTCGCCGGTGACACCGGTGGGAACGGGTCGGAGCCGGGTGTCGAGCACGTAGGCGCGGGTGTTGTCCAGGGGCGTGCCGATGGGCACGGACCGGACCGGCAGGTCGGCGGCCGTCATGGGGTGGCTGCTGGCGAACGTGGTGCTCTCGGTCGGCCCGTAGCCGTCGACGACCCGGATGCCGGGGTGGGCGGAGAGCAGGGCGTTCACCGTCTCCGGCGACACCGCCTCACCGCCGGCCCACACCTCCCGCACCGTCGCGAAGGTCTCCGGGGCCACGTCGACCAGCAGGCCGAACAGGCCCGCGGTGAGCCACAGCGCGGTCACCCGGCCGCGGGTGACGGCCCGGCTCAGGTCGGCCGTGCCGAGTTCGCCGGGCGGGGCCACCACGACCCGGCCGCCGGTCAGCAGCGGCACCCACAGCTCGTAGGTGGAGGCGTCGAAGGCGTGCGGCGAGTGCAGCAGGACTCGTTCGTGGTTCCCGTTGCGCCAGCGGGAGTCGAGCGCCAGGCCGATGACGTTGCGGTGGGTCACCGCCACGCCCTTGGGGACACCGGTCGTGCCGGACGTGTACATCACGTAGGCCAGCGCGTCCGGGTGCGGCGCGACCTCGGGCCGATCGTCCGGGCCGTCGCCGTCCGCCGTCGTGGCGAGGGTGGTGACGCCGGTGTCGCGGAGGATCTCCCCGGTGGCCTCGGGGCGGTCGCTGAGGACGAGGCGTGCGCCGGCCTCGTCGAGGAGCAGGCGGGTGCGTGCGGCCGGATCGCGTCGGTCGAGGGGCAGATAGGCGCCGCCTGCGGCCGGCACCGCGAGGACGGCGACGACGAGGTCGAGGCCTCGGTCGAGGTGGAGTCCGACGGGCTCCTCGGGGGCGAGGCCGGCGGCCAGCAGGCGATGGGCGAGGCGGTGTGCCCGCCGGGCGAGTTCCGCGTAGCTGTACGTGGAGCCGTCCGGCAGTTCGACGGCGACCGCGTCCGGGGTCCGGGCCGCCTGCCGGGCGAACAGCTCCGGCAGCGAGGCTTCGGGCAGGGGGCGGTCCGTGTCGTTCCCAGCGGTGAGGAAACGTTCCTGCTCGGTGTCGTCGAGGAGGGCCGGCTGGGAGATCGGCCGGTCGGGGTCGGCCAGCAGCCCGGCCAGGGCGGTGCCGAGATGGCGGACGAACCGCTCGACGGTGCTCTCGTCGAACAGGGCGCGGCTGAACACCAGGCGCCCGCTCAGTCCGCCGTCGGCAGCGGGGAAGAGGTAGACCTCCAGGTCCATGCGGGTGAACTCGCGGTCCGTACGGAAGAGCGAGACGTCCAGGTCGCCCAGCGCCGACCAGTCGGGCAGGTCGTTGACGATCTGGAAGACGACCTGGACGAGCGGGTTGCGGGACAGGTCGCGTTCGGGGCGCAGGTGTTCCACGAGGTACTCGAAGGGCAGGTCCTGATGGGTGTACGCACCCAGCGCACCCTCCCGAACCC
>NZ_JBFAJO010000206.1:0-2392 GCF_040655255.1 Kitasatospora sp. NPDC050463 | reverse complement strand
GTCGGCCTCCCGGGCCACCGTGCGGGTGGCACCGCCGCCGGCCAGGTACGGCTCGGCCTCGTCCAGCCAGTCCCCCGGCGGCGGGGAGGATGGTCGTCCTGTCTTCGCTGTTCACCTGGGCACACTTCCTGTTCGGGTCGGCCGGTCCGGGTGCCGACACCTGGGAGACCCTCCGGGGGCGTGCCGATAACAGAAAGGGCGAACTGATTTCCGATCCGCCAGCCGGGGTCGGTCGGGACGACGGGCTCGGGGTCGGGGTCGGTCGGGACGGCGGGCTGGGGGTCGGTCGCGGGCTCGGGCTCGGGCTCGGGGAGCACGCTCAGCCGGCGGCGTCCGGCGGCATGTCGTAGGTCACGAACATCGTCCGGGTGGCGACCTGGTCGTACTTGCTGCGGGCCCGGTAGTTGTCGTCGGAGGTGATCCACCGGACGGCGTTCCAGCCGCGCTCCGCGGCGATCGCCCTCAGCCGGGCGAGCAGCGCGTCCACCGCGCCGCCGCCGCGCACGGCCGGGCTGACGAACAGGTCGTCCAGGAACCCGGCGACCGCGCCGTGCAGCGGCCGGACGAACGGACGGTAGTGCGCCAGACCGACCGGCGTGCCGTCGGTGTCGCGGACCAGCAGACCCTCCAGCTCGTGCGCCGGGTCGGTGAGCCAGGACCAGACCAGCTCGGCCTTCGCGTCCGGGATCGGCACCCGGTAGAAGTCGCAGTACCCCCGGAACAGCTCGCGCCAGGCGGCGAACTCGGTGCTCTCGGGTGCTCCGACGCTCCAGCGGGCGTCGGTGGCGGCGGTCTGGGGTGTCATCTCGGCCTCCGGAGGTCGGGTGGGGAGCAGCAGCGGGCGCGGGGTGGACCGCGGGGGCTGTCGCGCCAGCATGACGGTCCGTCGGGCCCGGGCAGATGGACGGTCCGGCCAAGAACCCCGCCCGCCCCACTACGCGGCGGCGCAGTCCCGGGCCGCGCCGCGTCCCCGCGTAATTCATTTGACCCGGCGCCGCGGCACGGCTGCACTGTGACGGGCGCCACGCCTCGTGGCGCCGTAACGCAGGGGAGGCAGCGGCACCGATGGAGATCCGTTCCACGACCGAGCAGGACTTCGACGTCTTCGTCGACACGCTCCTCGCCGCGTTCGGGCGCTTCCGGGAGACCCCGACCGAGAGCGGCGCCAAGGCCTGGTGGTCGGCGCTCGAAATGGACCGCGGCCTGCTCGCCCTGACGGCGGACGGGCGGCCCGTCGGCACCGCCGGTGCGTACTCCTTCGAGCTCACCCTGCCCGGCGCGGTCCTGGCCCCGGCCGCCGGGGTGACCGCCGTCGGCGTGCTGCCCACGCACCGGCGCCAGGGCGTGCTCGGCGCGATGATGCGGCATCAGCTCACCGAGCTGCGGGCCCGCGGGGAGTTCCTCTCCGTCCTGCTGGCCTCCCAGGCGGTGATCTACCGCAGGTTCGGCTACGGGCCGGCGACCTACACGGCGCGGCTGACGGTGCCGCGCCACCAGGCCGCCCTCACCCTCCCCCGGGCGCGCGGCGCGGCCGACGCACCGGCGACCGGCTCGGTCGAGCTGCTGCGCCGTGCCGAGTGCGGCGGGATCCTGGAAGAGGTCTACGACCGGTACCGCCGCGCACAGCCCGGCGCGCTGTCCCGGCCGCACCGCTGGTGGGCCCTGGGCGGCGGGCTGCCCCCGGTCGCCCCGGTGTCGCGCTACGTCGCCGTCCACCGGGACGCCGACGGCGTCCCGGACGGCTACGCCAGCTACTGGCGCGGCGAGGCCGACACCCTGACGGTCGACGAGACCATCGCCCTTGACGACGCCGCCGCCTCGGCCCTGACCCGGTTCGCACTCGGACACGACCTGGTCGGCCAGGTCGTGTTCAAGAACTTCCCGCCCGATCACCCGCTGCGCTGGCAGCTCGCGGACTTCCGCGCCGGCCAGGTGAGCAATGACATCGACGCGCTCTGGCTGCGGCTCCTGGACGTCCCGCGTGCGCTGACCGCGCGCGGCTGGTTCACGGACGGCGAGCTCGTCCTCGACGTCGACGACCCGTTCCTCGGCGAGCACGGCCGCTACCTGCTGACCGTCCGGGACGGCAAGGCCGACTGCGTCCCGACGGACCGGGAGCCCGACCTGTCCCTGGACATGAGCGACCTGGGCTCGATCTACCTCGGCGGCACCGCCCCGAGCACGCTCGTCCGTGCCGGACACGTCCTGGCCCACCGTCCGGGCGCGGCCACGCTCGCCGACGCCCTCTTCCGCGCCGAGCGCCCCCCGCACTGCCTGCACTGGTTCTGACCGGTGCGCACCGATCGGTGCGCACCGACTCCGCCGACCCCGCCCGCAGGAGGGCGGGGTCGGCCTCTCGCCCCGTGCGGCCGTGTTGCGCAGCCGACCCGGG
>NZ_JBFAJO010000205.1:0-2392 GCF_040655255.1 Kitasatospora sp. NPDC050463 | reverse complement strand
GCTCGGGATCAAGGACCCCGGGCCGGCAGCCGCATGCCGAGACCTCACGCTTCTGCACGTCAGTGACCGACAGAAGGGACACCTCGACCTCGTTGCCCTGGGTGAGGCCCTCCTTGCCGTGGATCTGGACGGCCTGGTCAAGGATCCGGAACGCCGACTCGGCGACGAAGTACTTGCACATGAAGGCTTCCAGCCGGGGCACGGTGCCGGTGTCCAGGTCGGCGAGCGCGGCGTAGGTCATGGCGCGGGCGGCGTAGAACTCGGTGGCCAGGTCGGCGAGTTTGTGCTGGACGGACTGGAGCTCGGCGAGCGGGGCGCCGCCCACGGTGCGGGTGCGGGCGCGCTCCAGGGTCAGGACGATCGCGCGGCGGGCGAGGCCCAGCACGCTCGGGCAGTGCAGCAGGCGGTTGACGTTCACCCGGCCGAGGCCGAGCAGCAGGCCGTCGCCCTCGCGGCCGAGCAGGTTGGCGGCGGGCACGAAGCAGTCGTCGAGGACGATGTCGCTCTCGATGTGCTCGCCGGACATCGGGGTGGCGCCGTCCTCGACCCGGCAGCCGGGGCTGTCGAGGTCGACCACGAAGGCGGAGAAGGTCTTCTCGGTGCCGTCCATGCGGGCGATGACGATGGCGAAGTCGGCGACCGGCCCGGCGCTGGAGAAGACCTTGTGCCCGGTGAGGCGGTAGCCGCCCGGGGCGGGCACGGCGACGGTGCGCATGGCGCGGACGTCGGAGCCGGCGTCGGTCTCGGTGAGGGAGAAGCAGCAGGCGCGTTCGCCGCGCACGACGGGCAGGAAGTAGGTGTCGAGTTGGTGCTGCGTGGCGCCGGCGAGGATGTCGCCGACCCGCAGGGGGCCGCCCATCTCGCCGAGCACGCTGTGTCCGAGCACGCGCCCGCTGGCGGTGATCTCCTCTTTCAGTGCGGCGAGTTGGGTGTAGGTCAGGCCTTGGCCGCCGAGCTCGGGGGGCAGGTGGATGCCGTAGAAGCCGAGTTCGCGGCTGCGTTTCCAGACGGGTTCCAGCAGGGCGCGGGTGATCGGCGTCGCGGGGGTGACGCGGTGGTCGGCCTCGTAGGCGGCGAGTTCGCCGTCGAGGTAGTCGCGCAGGCGGGTGACGAGGTCCTGGAGCAGCGGGTCGCCGGGGTAGTCGGGGTGCAGGGAGAAGAGCATGGGCGGGTCCTCAGTTGACGCGCCGGTCGGTGCCGGCCCAGTAGGTCTCGCGGACGGCCTTGCGGTCGACCTTGCCGTTGCGGTTGTGCGGGAGCGCGGGCACGAAGTCCACCGAGCGGGGCTTCTTGAGGCGGTCGACGCGCTCGGCGCAGAACTCGATCAGCTCGGCCTCGGTCGCCGCGGCGGCGTCGGTGCCGAGGACGACCACGGCCTTGACCGCCTCGCCCCACCGCTCGTCCGGCACGCCCACGACGCACGCCTCGAACACCGCGGGGTGCTCGTAGAGGGCGGCTTCCACCTCGGTGCTGTAGATGTTGAAGCCGCCGGAGATGATCATGTCCTTGATCCGGTCGACGATGAACAGGTAGCCGTCCTCGCGCATCCAGGCCAGGTCGCCGGTGTGGACCCAGCCGTCGCGGAAGGTCTGTGCGGACAGCTCCGGGTCGCTCCAGTACGCGGTGACGCAGTCCTGGCCGCGGACGACGAGTTCGCCGACCTTGCGGGGAGGGAGCTCCTGGCCCTGTGCGTCCACGATGCGGATCTCGCTGTCGTACACGGCCCGGCCGCAGGAGGCGAGCAGTTCGGGGTCGGCGGTGACGGCGTGGGCGATCTCGGCGCTGGTCAGGCCGGCGACGACGCTGGTGGTCTCGGCGGTGCCGTAGCCCTGGCCGATGACCGGCCCGAACGCCTCGACGGCCTGGCGCAGCCGCTGGGGGGAGATCGGAGCGCCGCCCACGCGCAGGTCGGTGAGGCTGGAGAGGTCGTACGCGGCCAGCTTCGGGTGGGCGAGCACCATGCTGAGCATCGCCGGTACCAGGAAGGTCGAGTCGATGCGCTCGCGCTCGACCGTCGCCAGGAAGGCGTCCACGTCCCAGGTGGGCAGCACGTGAACGGTGGTGCCGGCGAAGACGCAGGCGAGCAACGCCATGCCGGAGGCGTGGGTGATCGGGCCGCAGGCCAGGTAGCGGGTGCCGGGGCGGGGCCTGGGTTCGCCCATCAGCTGCTTGCGCATGTTGGCCAGGCGGTTGCCGAAGGTCTGGGTGGCTGCCTTGAGCGCACCCGTCGAACCGGAGCTGAAGTTAAGGACGGCCGGGTCATTCGGGCCGACCTCGACGCAGACCGGGTCGGGGGCGCCCTTGTCCCGCCAGCGCCGGAAGAAGGCGTAGACGCGGTCCCAGGCGGGGAAGTCCGCGGGCACCGCCCTCCAGGCGATGCCGCCCGCGACCA
>NZ_JBFAJO010000204.1:0-2432 GCF_040655255.1 Kitasatospora sp. NPDC050463 | reverse complement strand
CCCACCCATCGAGTTCGAACAGCGGCACCACGCCCCGGCTAAACTCTCCCTCGCGGCATGAAACCCCTGTGTCCACACTCCAGGGGACACCTCAGCCTGGTCCGTCCCCGTGCCCGAGGACATCCGGGCCCTGCTGCGCTCGGTCGGCGGGATACGGATCACTCTCTACCGCTCCGTGGTGAACGGCCACGAGTCCGGCGAGCACGTCGACCTCGACCACGGCTACAACCACGAAGTCGTCGAGAGCTGGTACCAGGAGCACGCCGGCGGGGTGGGCACCCACTGGTTCATCTACACGGACCACGGGGATGGCCACACCTACGTGGACGTCGACCCGCAGACCGGAGCATGGGGCCCGGTGTTCCAGTTCTGGGACGCGCTCGACACCGACCGCATGGCGCCGTCGCTGCCGGCCTGGCTCGACCACCTTGCCGACTGCCTGGAGCAGGCCCTCGCCGACGCAGGCAACGACGGCGCCGGGGCCGACGTCGAGGCCTTCCGCCGCCGGCTCGGGGATCTCTGGCCGGACGGCGACCGGGACACGACGATCGTCGAGGACATCACTGCGGTCCAGGCCCGCACGAGCGACGACGGAGTGCTGCGCGCGGCTGCGGCGGACCTACCCGACGACGCCAGGCTGGCCGACCTGCGGCCCGTCACCGGTCGCGCCTCGGTCAACTTCTGGACGATCGGCGCAACCTGCCGCTACGTCCGCCGGGCGGGTGGAGGAGTGGTGGTGGCCATCCCCTGGGACGGCGAGTAGTCCGGGCTCGCGCCGCCGGGGCCCAAGCGGCGGCGGTCATCGTCGGCGGCCCGCCAGCAGCGGCGGCGGCCGGTCAATCAGGCCGGTGGGCGACGGCGGCGAACATCGTCACCAACTTCCGGCGGTGGATACGCGATGACCCCACGTTCGGAGAGTGCGCGGAGGAGGGCTACGCGCAGCGCCTGAAGACCTGCGAGGACTGCCTGGACTTCAGCGCGGGCCCGGTCGCCTACGTCGACTGCCCCTCGTGCACCGGCTGGAGGGACGCGACTGTCTGGTGAGTGTGATCGCCGTACGGCCGGATCGCCCGCTCCGCGCCGCCCGTTCTGCCACCGCGCCGCGTGAGTGTCGGCGGCCGCGCGGCTGTCGCGGGTGCTGTCGCGACCCCCTGTCGCGTGGGGGGCTGTCGCGCCCTGTGACCTGCGCGGATGGGCGCTTACCCCCGTGCGAGGTCGGGGCGCGACAGCACCCCACGACAGCCACCATCGGCAGCGGGATCGACTCGCTGCTGCGCCGGGCTGGTGGCTGACCGGGTGGACCAAATCCGCCTCGGGCAGGCTGTGCCGTCTGGCAGGATCCGTGGCGTGAGCGAGAATCTGGGCCAGCGCCCCCCGATGTTGTTCGTGATCAACGACCCGGCTCTGGATCGGCCCCGACCCGATCGATGGCATCCAGTGCGTCGCCCGGACGCGGTCCAACACGTGGTGCAAGAACTGGGTCGAGACCAGCCAGGCCGGGCGCTGGGAGCAACTGGTCAGCAGGCACGGGCTCATTAGCGTCTACGCGGTGGGCCGTGACGACCGGTGGCTTGCCCAGCACTGCGTACGGCACGACTCGCCGGACACGGTGGACCACGAGCTCCCGGACTGGGAAGCGTTCAGCGAGGACAACCCGAGCACACCGCGCGGTTCGTGCGGCCCCTTCCCGACACCTGGGAGGCCATCGGCTGAGGGTCAGCGTGGCCGCCGCGCCGCGCGCTGACCGCCGACTGCAACGCGGCACTGCGACACGGGGTGCAACACGCCGCATCGCGGAGCCCGCGTTGCACCCCTGAGCTGGGCGAAAGGGCCGGCCGGGAGCCGGGTCGGCCTAGGAGGTCACGACGTTGAACGCCTCGTAGATCTTGGGCTCGGCGTCAGGCATCCCGGCCTCCCGCATCAGCGGTGCGAGCTTCTCCGCGAACCGCTGGAACGCCTCCTTGGACTCCCAGACGTCCGTCACATGCCAGCCGCCCGGGGTGGGTCCGGCGCAATGGGAGATCAGGCCGGGTACCGGCCAGTCCGAGCGCGACTTCACGCCGCCGCGCCCCCCGGCCATCTTGTTGGTCACCTCCTCGTACTGGGCTTGGGTGGCGCCCGGGATTTCGAACACGATGATGACGGCCATGCTGTACCTCGCCTTCGATCGACTGCCGATTCCACATGACCAGCCCGGCCCGCTGCCAGCACGAGAAGCGCGGCCATCCGGGGCCTTCGCACGGCTCACGAGTCGACGCACTGAACGGCCTCGTGGACGTTCGGTCAGCTCCTCTTAGAAGCCGTTGTCTTTCCGATAGTGATGGGTGCGTTTCCGCTGGTCAGGCGTAGTGCTGTTGCCGCGGTGGCAGAGACGGGGTGTCGTGTCGTCTCTTCGGTGGAGGTGCCGGATGCCGTCGGTGATGGGGCTGCTG
>NZ_JBFAJO010000203.1:0-2612 GCF_040655255.1 Kitasatospora sp. NPDC050463 | reverse complement strand
GTAGCGGCGATTGCGGCGGGAGCTGTACGCCTTATCGCCGCCGAGGTGGTCGGGGCGGGTACGCGGATGCCCGCCACCTGGGCGCTTGACCCTGATGCGTTCCAGGACCGGGATCAGCTGCGGGCTGTCACCCCACTACCGGCCATCCGCAGCAAGGTCTGTGCGGCAGCCAGCGAGTCCATCACCGCCAGGCCGAACCGCTCAAACACCTTGTCCCGGGTGAAGAGCACACACGGGCCGAGCAGCGTGACGCCGATCACGCGGATCACGCGGATCCACCAGCAACGCCAATCGCTCCACCAGACCGGCACCGCTCCCGAGTTGACGAACAGGCGGGTCGGCGTGGCAGCAGATGGAAGACTGACGGCACATCGAGGCTCCGGTTCAGGGCGACGGACCAGGTCACCCCTTCAACCGGATCCTCGATGCGTCCGCAACGGCCCGGCGCCACCCCATCACACTGCCGCGACCTGCACACTTGCATGATCGCCAAGACTTTGAATCAGCCCTGCCCGGGTGGCCGTAGCCGGCGAACCCCGGGCGTCGCGAGGAGATCTCAATCGGGATGCCGTACCCGATGTGTGCGGTTGCCGCATTGAGGCTGATGCAAAACCAACCGAACAGTAGTCATACAATCTATATTTTTGGCGTGTCAATGGGGCGTGCACGCCTCTTTCGGCCATGGCGTTGCAGACGGTCCGATCTGCGCCCACAGCGCGCCAGGTTCACTCCATCGCGATTTGCGCGCCCCCTTCTCCGTAGCAGGCCGTGAGGATATCTTTCACATGAGGTGCCTGGTTGCAAGCCTCGGAGATCAGTATTCCGGTATTACTCGACAGCGCCTCGACAGAGCATGCCATCCCTATTTCCGGCGGCGTCCTTCGGCATCGACGCATTTCCACCCCTTCAGCGTCCGCCGATCGGCGAACTCCGGCGTGGTTGCCTCGGCCGCCCTCCGGCCACCCACGCGGCGGACCTTCACGGCCGAACAACTGCTCACCTGGCCCTCGACCCGCCGACGCCATTCCCATGGACCCGATCCGGAACGTCGCACCCCTTGACCTCGGCGCCGATGGCGCCAGATCCGACTGATAGTCAGACAAGAGAAAGGAACGCGAAAATGATTCTCTCCCGATGGGGCAACCGGGCCGTCAAGGCGGCGGCAAGCCTCGCCCTCGGCGTCCTCCCGCTCGCTGCGTGGCCCGCCCCGGCCGCAGCAGGCTCCCACTCCGTGAGCCTGACGGTCGGACCGGTGCCCGTCCCGCAAGTCTCCGTCTCGGCGTGCGTCGACGCGTCGTGCGTCTCGACTCCGGCGCTCACCAGCGTGAAGCTCGCCACCACCGCGACGGTGACGAGCGGCCCGCTCCCCGCCGTCGTCCTCACCCCGGCCGCCTGCCCGAACGGCGGCCAGGGAGTCGCGGTCCAGGTGACCAGCCTTCAGCCCGTGACCGTCACCGTCAGCGGGACCGTCTCCGGTACGACCACCAGCGGCCCGGTCAGCATCCCCCTCGGGCCCGTCACCGAGACCATTCTCCCGGGCACCCCGGGTGTGCTCGTGTCCGCCTGTACGGACTGACACGCTCCGCACCGGGACGTCGGACGACCCATGAGCAAGGCAGCAGGCGGCCTGCTCGGCAACGTGAAGCCAAGCACAGCGGTCTGGCCGGCATCACCTGACCGACCACCTGGGTAGGCAGCAGGTGGCATCGCTGCCCACCCCCAGCGCACTTGGCCTCCACCGCAGTGGTGGAGGCCAAGTGCTGCGCCGTCCCCTCACCCGTCTGGGCACCCGCGCATGGCCCTCCCGCTCGACGAACCGCGCCAGAGCGGTCAGGCCCTGGGCGAAGCGGTCCGCGCGGGAGGTCTTCGGCTTGGCCTCCGCCGTCTGCCTTGGCGGCGACGAGCGCGGGGTCCGGCTCGATGCCGATCGCGGTCAGCAGGTCTTGCCGGTCGCTCTCCAGCCTGGGGAAGCTGGCGCGCTGCGCCACGACCCAGCGGCCGAGCTGCTCGCCCTCGAACACCGTCTCCTCGGGCAACGCCGGCCAGTCCACGTAGCCGTCGGCCTCCAGCCACCACTGCCGCGCTACCGCGTAGGCGCGCTGCCACACGATCGGCCAGGCGGGGCACCAGAACGGGTCGATCTCCTCCAACGCGGCCCGCCGCTCAGGCACCAGTACCCCCGCTTCGCCCGCCAGCACCCGACGGCGGCCCCCAGCTCGGCGAGCCAGGCACCGAGGTACCCGCCAACGTGAGGCCCACCGGGCCCGCCGCTCCAGCGGCTGGCAGAGTGTTATCAGTTCGGGGCAGCGGCCTGGGAGGTCCGCAATTGAAGATCAGAAACCTCAGGTCGGGCATCAACGAAATGCAGCTCGTCTGCGAGCAATGGCAACCCGAGTACGGCGAGCGGTTCACGTCCGGAGAATGCGAAGGACTGCTGATCGGCTGCCACCACCCGGGTGCCTCGGTGGACCTCTCCTTCGCTCCCGCTCTGCCGAACCTACGCTCCCTACGACTCGGGCTCGGGATCAAGGACCCCGGGCCGGCAGCCGCATGCCGAGACCTCACGCTTCTGCACGTCAGTGACCGACAGAAGGGACACCTCGACCTCGTTG
>NZ_JBFAJO010000202.1:0-2648 GCF_040655255.1 Kitasatospora sp. NPDC050463 | reverse complement strand
CAGCAGCCTCGGCTACCGCAGTCCAGCCGGCTACGAGAACGTCCTGGCGGCCTGACCACCACACCGAGGGTGTCCGTCAAAGCGGAGCAAGCTCACAGATTCGCACCCGCTCGGAAAGTGGGTGTCAGACAGAAGGTCAGAGCACGCTGCAGGTGAATTGGCACGTCATCGGGTGGAGATGCTGGATGCGCTCGGCATGATCTGGTCGGTGTCGGATGCGCGGTTCGAGGCCGGCCTGGCCTGGGCGCGGGTCTGGGCGAAGGAACACGGTGGCAGCTTGGCGGCGCCCGCGCGGGCGTCTGTCGGCGGGTACGCGATCGGCACCTGGTTGTCAGAACTGCGGGCGGCAGCCCAGGTGCCCGCGGGCGAGCCGGGGGCGCTGGCGCCGGAGCGGCGCCGTGCGCTGGAGGAGATCGACCCGTTCTGGTGCCCCACCTGGCCGATCGTCTGGCAGCGCGCCTACGCGGTGGCCAGGTCGTGGTGGCTGGAGTCCGACGGCCGCGTGGACTGGGCGCAGCTGCCGGAGGAGATGGTGTTCGAGGGTGAGCAGCTCGGCCGGTGGGTCGTGGCGCAGCGCGCCGACTGGCCCGGCCTGGAACCCGATCAGCAGGACCTGCTGGCGGCGATCGGCATCGAGGCGGACCTGGAGCTGGTGGCCGCGAAGGCCGCGGCGGAGGCGAAGCCGAAGGTATCCCGCGCGGACCGCTTCGCCCAGGGCCTGGCCGCGCTCGCCGCGTTCCTGGAGCGGGAGGGCCACGTCCGGGTCCCGCGCCCGCACAGGGAGCCCCTGGAGGTCGTGGTGGCCGGCCCCGGCGGCGAGGAGAGCGCCGAGACCGTCCACATCGGCCTCGGCGCGTGGTTGAACAATCAGAAGGCCCGCCGCGTCAAGCTCACCGCGGGCCAGCTGGCGCAGCTCGCCGAGCATGGCGTGGAGTGGGCGTAGCGGGTCGTCCCCGGACCGGGTTGTGTTGGGCTCTGCCAGAACGACGGAGGGAGCTCGGGGCGGTGCGGTGGACTGCTGTCTCCGGGAAGTCCGGGCTGTCTACCGCGTGGGTGTGGGAGCGGGCCGGCGGATCTGCGTAGGGGTGTGGCTGTAGTGGGCGGCGCCGCGCTCCACTGCGATGTGGCGTAGTCGGGGGTTGTCGGCGAGCGGGCGGAGGTCGCCATCGTGGACAACGGTGTTCCCGGCGATGGTCACCTCGGTGAGGGATGGGTGGCCTGCCAGTGGGGTGAGGGAGTCCAGTGGGTCGCAGTTTTCCAGGACCAGCCGCTCCAGTCGTGGCAGTCGAGCGGTGAAATCCACGGACGAGGTTTTCGCGCCGACTAGGAGCTGTTTGAAGTTCGGATCTCCTTGAAGCCGCGTGGTGTGCTGGGTGTGGCTGGTAGAACTCGCGTGTGGCACGTTTTGATGTGACGGATGCCGAGTGGGCGTTGATCGAGGGGCGTCTGCCGGTGGCGGCCAGCGGTCCGCTGCCGCGGCGGGTGCGGGACCAGTTCAACGGGGTGTTGTGGCGGTTTCGTACCGGCAGTGGCTGGCGTGATGTGCCTGACCGGTACGGCCCCTGGTCGACGGTGTACTCCCGGTTCAACGCTTGGGCGAAGGCCGGGGTGTTCCAGGCTCTGATGGATGCTCTGATCGCGGAGGCGGCGGCGCGCGGACAAGTGGGCCTGGAGCTGGTGAGCGTGGACTCCACGGTCGTGCGGGCGCATCACGAGTCGGCCGGCCTGGCGGTCGCCGGGGAGACTCTGGACGCGCTCGAACAGGCCCTGACCGAGGAAAAGGGGGTCCCGTTGCCGGAACAGGGACCAGTCCTTCGGGTGATGCGTCGCAGGCCGCGCCAGACTCGGGCACCGCGGACGAGGCGGACCAGGACCGTGCCGCGGCACGGCGCCGTCGTAAGGCCCGGGCGAAGGCGGCCGGGCTCGGCCGCTCCCGAGGCGGGCTGAGCAGCAAGGTCCATGCCGCGGTCGACGCCTCGGGCCTGCCGCTGGTCTTCGTTCTGACACCGGGCCAGGCCGCCGACTGCCCGCGGTTCCAGACGGTGCTGGGCGGGATCAGAGTGGCCGGCCCCGTCGGCCGCCCACGCACCCGACCCGATGCGGTCGCCGCCGATAAGGCCTACTCCTCCAGGGCCAACCGCGCCTACCTCCGCAGACGCGGGATCATCGCGGTCATCCCGGAGAAGAACGACCAGGCCGCCAACCGGAAGAGGAAGGGCTCCGCCGGCGGCCGGCCGGTCACCTTCGACCCGCACCGCTACAAGCAGCGCAACACCGTGGAACGCTGCTTCCAGAAGATCAAGACCTGGCGCGGCCTGGGTGAGGTCGACTCGGGGCGCCCTGCTGGTGTCTCCATCAGTGGGTTTCCCCGAGCCGCCTCCCGAACCCGGCGTGCCCGTCTCCGGGCACCGGGCTCTCCACAAGTCCCCTTGGGGGCAGTCAGGTTCTCATGCTGTCGTGGGCCACGGGCTCGGGATGACTGTTCCCCGGTATCGGTATCTGGTGGTGCTTACCTTGGCCGGGTTGAACAGCTCTCTTTCCTCCGTGGTGGGCCACCAGCCGCCGTCGCAGTAGCGGCGGCGAAGCTGCTTCCATGTGATCCCGGGGTGCTTGCGCCGTATCCACCGTATGACCCGCATCCACGCGTA
>NZ_JBFAJO010000201.1:0-2671 GCF_040655255.1 Kitasatospora sp. NPDC050463 | reverse complement strand
GGCGATCGCCGTTCCTCGCGGCGCTCGGACACGCGCAACGAGGACCAGCCCGCCGCTGACTTGTGGCGTTGCCCTCCCGGTGGGCGCTCGGCCCTCTGCAGTGCGGCGACACTCCCGCCCGCCCCTGTGACATGGCGCTGGTGTTATCGGCCTCGGCCGCATGCGTCGGCCCCGACCGGGTCACGGCAGGAAGGGACGATGCAGCGCCACATCGAGACCCTGTGCCGGTCCTGCCTGAAGACCCGGGAGTTCCCGCCCGGTGAGCTCACCGAGAACGGAGTCTGGGAGATCCGCACCTGCCCCAGCACGAAGTGCGGCGCGCCGTGGACGACAGAGGCGATGTACGTCTGCTCTCCGGGCGAGGCAACCGAGTCTGGCGCCTACTGACCGCAGGGTCGCCGGTCGGATGTCTCAGGCCCGTCCCAGCCCGGGCGCGAAAGCGCTCCCACCAGGGAAATCTCCTGGGACTATCCTGGCAAAACGGTTGAAATCGGACACACTGGGGCGCTGGAGGGACATGCCTGGGACACCCCGTGTCCCACCCTCCGCCGACCTCGAGCAGAGCCCTGCCGTCAGCGGTCGTCTCCCGGCCAGCGCCGGACGAAGCGGGCCAGCGCCGTGCGCTGCCGCTCCTCCTGGTCCAGGACGGCGGCCAACACCTGGCGGCAGACGTAGGGCTCGACCGCAGCCGTCAGCAGGTCGTCCGGCTCCAACGCCTCCACCTCCCACTGCACCGGCCGGTCCGGGTCGAAGCCGTACCGAGCCGCAAAGGCCGGCCACCGCGGGTCGCCCTTCTTCCCCTCCGCCGGCGGCAGCCGGTAACGCAGGCGCTGCGCGTTGGTCAGCAGGACTCGCTCCACGTACGCCCTGCCGCTGGTCCGGGCCAGGAAGTCCCGCTCGATGTCCTCGCCGCTGCAGTCGAAGTCGCCGACGTTTCTCCGGGGCGCCAAGAGCGTGCGGTCAGCGTCCATGCAGCTCAGAAGCGGCCGGACCGACGATAGCGGGTGCAACACCTGTAGTGCACGAACGTCAGCAAGGCGAGTCGCCCGGGCACTAGACCGTGATCGACAGGCACAGCGTGACCGCCAAACGGCCCACACCCGCCGGTTACGCCGAACACGGCATGTCGCCGACCATCACACGAGGTGGAGCCCGAACTCACCGAAAAGCTGCTGGTGCCCGAACCCGCCGTAACGTGGTCTCCAACCACCCCGAAAGAAACTCAGGATGGTGCACTCCGACACCCTCTCAGAGGTGATCACATGATCAGGAGTCCATCTTTGCAGCAACGGAGGCCAGTTTCTCCACAGTGGGCGGCAGTGCGCGGCCGAGGATCTTCTTCATGATCGGCCCGAGGAGGAATCTGGTTGGGCCGCTGACCGAGATGTCGAAGGTGATGTCGCAGCCGCCGTCGACGGCGCGGACGGTGTGCACCCAGTCCATCTCCCCTCCCATGGGCAGGAAGTAGCGGTCGGTGTAGCGCACCGGCGGCTCGCACTCCAGGATCTCGAACCTCCGCTCGGGCTGGCCCTTGAGCTTGACCGTGCCGCGGGCGCCCTTGACGAACGGTCCGTCGATGCTGCCGCGTTCGAGCTCGTCATCCCACCGGGTGCGGCCCGGCACGTCCGCGAAGAGCTGCCAGACTGCCTCGGGCGGAGCCTCACAACGACGGGTGACGGTGATGACGTGCATGGGTGGTCCTCTTCTCTGCGCGAAGAGATCAAGGAAACGTTCCGTAACGTTTCAATCAGAGGCTAGGGTGCAGGGTCGGCCGCGTCAATACGTTCCGTAACGTTCTGGTGCTAGCCTGACGAGGTGCCACCTTCGCTCCCGAAGCCCTCCAGTCGCCGCGACCGCACCATCGAGATCCTGGCAGCCGCCTACGAGCTCAGCTGCGAGATGACCGTCTCGGGGGTCACCATCGACGCCATCGCGGCCCGGGCGAAGGTCGGCAAGCCCACGATCTACCGGCGCTGGCCCTCCAAGGGCCCGCTCGTACTCGACGCCTTCCTGGCCAACGCACCGCTGCCGCCGACCTCGTTCCCCGACACCGGTGATTTCGCCGACGACCTGCGGCGCTGGCTGTACGGCATCGCCGATGCCCTCAACGGCCCGGCCCGACCGGTAGTCACCGGGCTGGTGGGCGCCGTCCAGACCGACCCTGACCTGGCCCGCGCCTGGGACGAGAAGCTCTTCCAGCCGGTCCGCGCCGCCAACGTCGCGCGCCTGCGGGCGGCGCAGGACGCCGGCCAACTGCGATCCGGCGACCCCGAATTGCTGGCCGATCTGCTGGCCGGCCCCCTATGGTTCCGCGCCTTGCTGCACGGCGGGGCTCCGGACCGGGGCCAGATCGATGAGATGATCGAACTGGTCACTGGCATCCCCCTGCCGACTGTCGAGCGTCCGGACGACCCCTCCACGGCCTGATCCAACGCCCCGACCGTCAACGCGAGGTGCCCGTTCTGCCCGCCGAACCTCAAGACGGCTGGCTGGGAGGGCGACGAACCGGGGACCGCTCTCTGGTGACCGCCAGCGTCTTCCGGGCCGAGCATCCCGTGGCTCATGTGCCCTAGCCTCAATACCAGTGACTTAGTGATTCCAGGCTCGGGGAACCTTGGTCGGAGGGTTGGTCGGGGCGGTCCTGTAGTGGGGCGCGATGGCGACCGCTTCG
>NZ_JBFAJO010000200.1:1921-2789 GCF_040655255.1 Kitasatospora sp. NPDC050463 | reverse complement strand
CAACCTTCCTCGAGCTAGCACACGAAGTCATACGAGTAAACTCACGCAAACCTCTACACACACCACCCCCCCTGTCAGGTCGCGGACCTCCCCGCCCCCCCCCCCCACTCTGCTGTTGCGGGGGGCGGGGTTCCCGCGCCGGTCGCCTCCCGGGGAAGCAGGGGGCTGCTGCCGGCAGGTGGGGGTCGCGGGGTGGGGCGGCTTGCCCGGAGGCGTCCCCCGCACACGCTAATTCGTTGGGCCAATGTGATTACTCTGCAGCGGTGCGAACCGTGACCGGGTGACGGGGGAGCGTATTCAGAAGATCCGTTTTGCGGATCATCCTGGAGTGTCATGCGTACTCGAATCACCACCCTGGTCCTGTCCGGACTGGCCTCGGCCGCCCTCGCGTGGGGCGCCGGCGGCACGGCCTACGCTTCGCCCCCCGTCGACCACAGCGCAGCCGCCGAAGCGGCAGGGGTCCACGGCGAATGGGTCGACAGCCTCCTGCGCCTGGCCCAGGAGGACACCGGCTCCGCCGCCGGCGCCTGGGCCTTCACCGGTCGCAGCACCCTCTACTCCACGCCGGTAGTCCGCCCGGCCCACCGGGCCGACAGCGACTCCGAGGCCGGCGAAGACTCGGTCGACAGCTCGGAGCCGGACCTCGCGGAGCCGGCCGAGGCCGTCGCCGCCGAGCAGGAGGACTCGGTTCAGTCGGGCGAGGGCAGTTCCGAGCGCGGTCGGCCGATGGTCAAGTCGCCGGAGCTCGTGCTCCCCGAGGGTTCGTCGGCCGGTGGCGGCGAGCACTGCCACGAAGGCGGGCACGGCCACCCCGGCGATCACGGCTCCTCCGACTGCGTCTGCCCCCACGGCGACCATGGCGACCACG
>NZ_JBFAJO010000200.1:0-1825 GCF_040655255.1 Kitasatospora sp. NPDC050463 | reverse complement strand
CACGGCGGTCACGAGGGTCACGGCGACCATGGCGACCACGGCGGTCACGAGGGTCACGGCGACCATGGCGACCACGGCGGTCACGAGGGTCACGGCGACCATGGCGACCACGGCGGTCACGAGGGTCACGGCGGCCACGAGGGCCACGAGGGTCATGGCGGCCACGAGGGCCATGAGGGTCAGGGCCAGGGTCAGGACCAGGCTCAAGGCCAGGACCAGGCTCAGGGCCAGAACCAGAGCGGCTCGCAGAACCAGGGCCAGGACCAGCACGTCAACGTGACCGTCAACGTGCAGAACGTCGTCACGAACAACCTCAACAACAGCGCGAACAACAGCGCCGCCAGCAACTCGAACAACTCCGCGCAGAACAGCGCGCAGAACTCGGCGCAGAACAACCAGTCGGCCTCCCAGGCCAACAACCTGTCCAACCAGCAGAGCCAGTCCAACCACCAGGACTCGCACAACCTGAACCTGAACAAGGTCAACCTCGTCGCGAAGGAGCAGACGCCGAGCAAGACGGCCCACCACGGCGGTGGGCAGCACGGTGCGGGCGGGGAGCACGGTGAGGGCGGGCAGCACGGTGGGGGCGGGGAGTACGCGGCCGGTCACCACGGTGCGGCGGGCGAGCAGCACTCGGCCGGGCACCACCACGGGGAGCTGGCCGAGACGGGTACCCAGGGAACGCCGATCCTGCTCGGCCTGTCGGCCGCGTTCCTCGCCGCGGGCGCGGCAGCGATGCGGCTCGGCCGACGGCGTGGATGACCGGACACGTCCCCCGGGGTGCCGGGTAGCGTGCACGGGCCGGACTGCGTGACTGTCCGGCGGGGCGCCGTCCCGGTCGCTCACGACCGGGACGGCCGACCGAGAAGCAGGCGTCGAGCTCAAGGGCGGTGCGGGCACCGAGCGGGCGACGGGTGGTGCGCTGCCGCGGCCGCCCGTCGGTCGGCTTCCCCCCTTCACCCGTTCGAGGGATCCTCCTTTCGCAGCTCGGGGGGCGGCGTACGGTCCGGGTCCACCGGCTGTTCCCGGACCAGGCTGCCCCAGACGGCCATTCGGTAGAGCGACGTGTAGACCGGCGTGCAGGTCGTCAGGGTGATGTAGCGGCCCGGCACGGTGTACGGGGAACCGGTGGGCACCGGGGCGATGACGCCGGTGTCGTGCTTGGAGGTTTTCGGCAGCGTGGCATCGACGCGGTACACGTACCAGCGGTCGCGGGTCTCCACGACCAGTGGGTCGCCCGGCTTCAGCACGTCCAGGTCGTGGAACTTCGCGCCGTGGCCGTCGCGGTGGGCGGCGAGGGCGAAGTTTCCCTGTGGCTCCCAGGGCATGGCCGAGCTGTACGGATTCGTGTAGGCCCCGGCGACCCCCTCCGCGAGGGTGTCCTCGCCGGTGCCGATCTTGATCAGCACCTGGTAGCCGACGCCCATCGCCGGCACGTGCAGGAAGCCGATGCCGTCGTCCGCCTCGAAACGGGGTGGGACGGCGGTGTCCGCGGTGCCGGTCGGTGGGGCTGCCGGGGCCGCCGCCGACCAGCGCTGGCGCAGGTGCTCGGCGGCGACGCCCGTGTGCCGGGCGACCGTGACGTCCGTCCACCACAGTGAGTAGGCGACCAGCAGGGCGAGCAGCACACCTGTGGTGAACATCAGGTCGCCGAGTACGCCGGTCGCGACCTGGAAGGGGCGTCGGTGCGGGGCTCGCGCCTTGGCCGGGTGCTCGGTCGCCATGGGTGATCCCTAAGAATGTGAGGCGGTCCGGGAGGACCGGGTGTGGCTGATGGGTGGTTGCCGTTTGTGGCTCCGAAGGAATGGCCGCCCGGTCCTTCGGG
>NZ_JBFAJO010000199.1:0-2847 GCF_040655255.1 Kitasatospora sp. NPDC050463 | reverse complement strand
GCCGCCCTGCGCGTACCTCATGCCCCAGGGCTACCGGATCCACAGCCCCACCGTCAGGCGAACAGCCCCGACATCACCCAATCAAGTTCAGTAGCAGCCGCTGCGGGCAGGGGCAGCGGTAGCGGAGGAGGTGGTGCAACCGCACGACCTCGGACTGCCAGTGTGCCGGCCGGGAAGTGATGGCCCGCCTGTCGCAGGTGACGGGCTCCCTGCGCGCACGGGCCAGCCGATGCGAGCGCCGCCGTCAGGGCCGGGCGGCATTCCCGGCCTTGGCACTACGCTCCGCAGGGCGCGTCGTTGATCTTCAACGAGTGTGTGACGT
Source organism: Kitasatospora sp. NPDC050463 (assembly GCF_040655255.1). NCBI lineage: Bacteria > Bacillati > Actinomycetota > Actinomycetes > Kitasatosporales > Streptomycetaceae > Kitasatospora > Kitasatospora sp. NPDC050463. The sequence goes on along the minus strand of NZ_JBFAJO010000199.1, from coordinate 2,525 downwards.
CGTTGAGCTGGTACGAGCGCAGGTCGTTGATCGTTCCACCTTCGCGCCCCACGCAGACGTGCCGGCCGAAGTAGTTGTCCTTCTGATAGACCCGCGCGGTCCGACCCGAGTTGTTGATCACCGAGCTTCCCGCCCCCCGGATGTAGTCCGGCAGGTGCCCCACACTCCCGTCGACGGCCCGCTTCACGTACGGCTGCCCCACGAAGTCGATCTCCGGATAGATGCACACGAACCCGCGCGGGCACGCGATCTTGTCCCGAACCTGGGCCGGAGCAGCCTGAGCCGGCACAGCAAAGCCAAGGCCCCCGCACCCGTCGTCGCCCGGGCCCTCGGCTACCACGACAAGACCACCACCCACCTCGTCACGGAGGCCGGCGGAACCTGGAGCCGGTATGCCCCTGGCGACCACAGTCGGTGATCGCTACAGATCGCCGGTCGCGCCCGTCTCCACGAAGCGGACGACGCAGCGACGGAGGTGATCAAGGAACTCCGGCAGGTTGTCGGCGACCTTGTCGAACTCCGCATCGTCCACGGAAGCGGTCCTTGAGGGGTGGATTGCGCCGCCCCAGTCGGCGACGTAGAGGATGCCTCCACCGTTCGAAGCGATCACCATCCCGTGGGGGTCATCGGCTTCTGGAACGAAGACGGGCCCTTCCTCCGCGAGCCTCTCCAGAACATCGCGCGCCGAGTGGACGAAGTAGCCGTTGCCCACGTCTGGCAACACCACTTCACCGATCGAGTCGTAGAACGTCCGCAGATCCCCGAATCCCAGGAGCTCCCGACCGTAGTCACGGGTAGCCCGAAGGTCTTCATCGTCGGCGGCCCGGACTTCATTCGTGCCTGGCTCGTAGCCGAAGGTCTCCTCGAACGTCGAGATCATGGAGCCCACCGCATCCGTGATCTCGTCACGCCACTGTGACAGCCATGCAGCCGAGTACGAGAGCTGGTCCATGACCCGGATCATGCCACTGTCACCTTCAGCACAAGCCCCCGCCCCTGCAGGGACTGTTGACGCACAGTATCAAGAGCCCATACCCGTCCAGGAATACGCGACACCTCAACATGCGAGCCCACCAGTCTCATGACCGATTACGTCGCGGAATCAGCACCTCACACGCGGCCCAGAAGATAGCCGACGGCCGCCATCAACACGGTGTTGACTACCACTACATAGATCAGCGCAAGGTTCACCAAATTCTCGCGCGTCCGCCGGACAGGCGCCGTAGATGCCAGCTCCGGCTCGGCCGGCGCGCCTGACTCAATAAAACGCTCGCCAGCTGCCCCCATTCTCCAGCTGGCCGTCACCTCCATCGAAGCGGCGGGATGACGGGGGGCACGATCGTTGAGCCTCTCAACGATGGCAGACACGATGCGGCGCGTTTGTTCCACCGCTTTGGTGATCTGTTTGACCAAGTCGTTGTAGGTGCCGAGAAAGGTGCCGAGGGTGGTCAGGATTACGAGGATTTCGATACTGTGCCCCCGTCTAATAACGAGCGGCTCCACCTCGATGTTCGGCGAAGTGCCGAGCTCCTCCTGTACGGCCTGGAGGATCTGTTCCCGAACCTCCTCCGCCTCCGCGACGGCGAACCGACTCATGATCTCGTGTTCCAGGTCGACGGAGACTTCCCGGGGCGCGTCGGCCAAGTGAGTGACCATTCTGAGCCGGATCCTGGCTAGCTCCCCCACCAACGGGCGCAAGATACCGCTGTCTGAACGGGGTGTATCCCGCATTTGCCATCCTCCGGGAAGTGAGCGCGCCGACCCTTTAGCTGACGACCCATCCCACCTCAAGTTCTGGGTGGTCGCATGCCAGAGATCACGCCTACGTGCTGGCCCTGGCGGGTCGCCAGTGATTAGGGCGAGACCGGCGGAACCCGGAGCGGGTACGCCTTCGGCGATCACACACCGTGACACCAGCCCCGCGTCCCTGAGAATTCGCAACAACTCAACATGCGAGCTCACCAGTCTCAACCCCCGTCACCACCTCGACCGGGTTGTAGGCGCATCCGGCCTCGTGCCGCTGTCCGCTGGCGAGGCGGAAGTACGCGCCGACCTTGGTCGGGTTGGGCCCATCCTTGCCCCGGAAGTACGGGCCCACACCCTCCACCTTGCTCGCGCAGTAGCGGCAGTGGAGCGGTTTGACGTCCTCGGGCAGTGAGGTGATCTTCGAGGCGCGGACCGGTGCGCCCTGGTTGGTGCGCGCTTCGAGCATCTTGTTGCCGACGGCTATTGCTGTGCTTTCCCTCCCGAATCGTGCGTGGTCCGATCATGCCCAGCTGGGGCGGGTGGGGGAGCCGAATTGCGCGGGATCGGTCCTGACGCGCGCTGGCCGGGTGGCGCCCCGGAGATGGCCGGGCCCCTCACGCTCGTCGACGTGAGGGGCCCGGCCATCAGCGTACGGCCCGCTGCACCCAGGCCCTGGCGGCCAGTACGGCCAAGAACCGGACCCCACGGTGACCCCGACTACAGGAACGTCCCGTCGGGGGCTTGGTGCCGGCGTTCAGTGCCAAGGGGGTCGGCCGGTG
>NZ_JBFAJO010000198.1:0-2915 GCF_040655255.1 Kitasatospora sp. NPDC050463 | reverse complement strand
ACGGAACACCGTCCGCAACACCTCATGCCGCCCCACCACCACCGACAACGCCCCACCCAACGCACCCACGTCCAACCCACCCCGCACCCGCACCGAGGAGCAGGCGTTCCACGAGGTGGTGCCGGGGGCCATCCGGTCCAGGAACCAGAGCCGCTGCTGGGCGAAGGAGAGCGGCAACGGCTTGCTCCGGTCCGCGCGCGCGATGGTGCGGTCGGCGCGCTTCGCGCTGAGCAGCTTCTCCAGGAGCGCTCGCTGCGTGTCGGTGAGGTTGGCTATCCGCTCGTTCGCGTGGGTCATCGGTGCTCGGCCAATCTGCAAGTCGCGTGCACTGAGGGGGGTCACTGCTGTTCGAGCCGCCGCAGCGCCTCTTCGATCTCCGCGTCGGTCATGCCTTCGACGGCGCTGAGGGCCTCGCTCAGCTCCTGCTCCGCGGCCTCGCGGCGGCTTTGGAGTTCGGCTGCGAGCGCGCGCGGCGAGGGGCTGCGGAACAGGCTCTCCAGGGACACGTCCGTCTCCGTCGCGGTGCGCAGCCGGGCGACGACCCGGGTGGCGAGCAGGGACTGGCCGCCCAGCGCGAAGAACGTGTCGTCGATGCCGACCGCATCGAGGTCGAGGACCTCGGCGAACACCTGGCAGACCAGTTCCTCGTCGGGGGTGCGGGGGGCGACGTAGGCGGCCGCCTCGGTCCGGTCCGGGACGGGCAGGGCCGTGCGGTCGATCTTTCCGGTGGAGGTCAGCGGCAGGGTGTCGAGCACCACGAAGTGGGTGGGCACCATGTACTCGGGCACGGCGGCGCCGGTGTGCGCCCGCAGGGACGCCACCAGGTCGGCGCGGTCCGCCGAAGACGCTTCCCCCGAAGGTGCTCCCACCGAAGGCACTCCCACCGGAGGGGCCTGCGCCGAGGAGCCCTGCGCCGAGGGCCCGTCCGGCACCACGTAGGCCACCAGCCGCTTGCCACCCGGACCGTCGTCCCGGACCACGACCAGGGCCTGGGCGACCGACGGGTGCCGGCGCAGCACGCTCTCGACCTCGCCCGGCTCCACCCGGAAGCCCCGGATCTTCACCTGGTCGTCGACCCGGCCGAGGTACTCCAGGGTGCCGTCCGCGAGCCAGCGCCCGACGTCGCCGGTGCGGTACATGCGCGAGCCCGGCTCGCCGAACGGGTCGGCGACGAAGCGCTCCGCCGTCAGCCCCGGCCGCCCCGCGTAGCCGCGCGCCAGGCCGATCCCGGTCACGTGCAGTTCGCCGGCGACTCCCACGGGCGCGGGCCGCAGCCGGTCGTCGAGCACGAGGACGCGGTGGTTCGGCAGTGGCCTGCCGAGCGGGACGCCGTCCGCCCCCGGCCGGTTCCGGGTGTTCATCCGGTGGCCGGTGACGATGACCGTCGCCTCGGTGGGGCCGTAGACATTGACGATCTGCAGGTGCGGGTGCAGGTCGAGGAGCCGGGAGACGGTCGCCGTCGGCGCCGTGTCACCGCCCACCTGCACCTCGCGTACTCCCGCGAAGACCTCCGGGCACTCGTCGGCGAGGAGTTCGAGCAGGCCGGGGGTGAGGAACACCGCGGTGACCCCGTGTTCGGTGATGACCGATCGGAAGGTCTCCGCGTCGACGGCGCCGCGCGGGGCGAGCACGAGCGTGCCGCCGGACAGCAGGGCGGGCCACAGCTCGGCCGTGGACACGTCGAACGCGTAGGACGAATGCACCAGCACCCGCTCGTAGGCGCCGCCGGCGAACAGCGGGTCGCAGGCGAACCCGACGACGTTGCGGTGGGTCACCGCGACGCCCTTGGGGGTGCCGGTGGATCCCGAGGTGTAGATCAGGTAGGCCAGTGAGTCCGGCCGCGGCCGGTGTTCGATGACCGGGTGGTCGGGCAGGTGGTCGATGTCGGCACCGATGTCGACCACCACGACCGTCCGGTCGGCGAGCTCTGCCGTCAGGTCGGTGAGCAGGTCGGCGAGTTCCGCCGGGCGGTCGGTGAGCACGAAGCGCGCGCCGGACTCCGCCAGCATCCACAGCTTGCGGGACGCCGGGTTGCGTTCGTCCATGGGCAGGTAGGCCCCACCGGCCTTGAGCACGGCGACGGCGGCGACGACGGTCTCGGGTGACCTGCCGATGTCCAGGCCCACGACGTCCTCGGCACCCAGGCCGAGTTCGACCAGCCGGTGGGCCAGTCGGTTGGACGCCCTGTCGAGCTGGGCATGGGTGAGGTGTCGGTCGCCCTGGCGGACGGCCGTCGCGTCGGGGGTCCGCGCGGCCCGCTCGGCGAGCAGGTCCGGCAGCGTTCGGGCCGGTACCGGCTGGTCGCTCCCCTGCCAGGTGGTGAGGACGCGTTCACGCTCCCGCGCGTCCTGCAGCGACAGGCGCGACAGCGGCCGGTCGGGGTCCGCCATCGCCTCGCACACCACGTTCCCCAGGTGGTCGAGCAGTCGCTGGACGGTCGCGTGGTCGAACAGCGCGCTGCTGTAGGTCGCCTGCCCGGTGATGCCGCCGTCCCGGTCCTCCACGAGGTGTAGTTCGAGGTCGACCCGGGTGGACACCCGGTCGCCGGCGAAGATCTCGGCTTCCTCACCGGTCTCGGCGAGCCGCCCGAAGGAGGGGGTGTTGACGATCTGGAAGACGACCTGGACGAGGGGGTGGCGGGACAGGTCGCGTTCGGGGCGCAGGTGTTCCACGAGGTACTCGAAGGGCAGGTCCTGATGGGTGTACGCACCCAGCGCACCCTCCCGAACCCGGCCCACCAGCTCCCGGAACGACGGATCACCCGACACGTCCGTACGCAGGACCAGCGTGTTCACGAAGAAACCGACCAGCCCCTCCAGCTCGCGGCGCGGCCGGTTCGCCACCGGCGAACCCACCACCACGTCCTCCACCCCGCAGTACCGCGCCAGCACCACCTTGAACGCCGCCAGCACCAC
>NZ_JBFAJO010000197.1:0-3108 GCF_040655255.1 Kitasatospora sp. NPDC050463 | reverse complement strand
CGGGTGTGGTGTGGGGGTTCAGAGTTCGTTGTCGATGAAGGCGAACATCTCGTCGTCGGTGGCGTCTTGGAGTTGGTCGGCGACTTCGTCCTCGTCGGTGTTGAGGCGGTTGAGGCCGGTGAGGACGTCCTTGAGGCGGGTGGAGAGTCGGCTGCGTAGGGCGTTCTCGTCGGTGAGGGTGGCCAGGGAGGCTTCGATGCGGTCCAGTTCGGCGAAGAGGCGTAGGACGTTGATGTTCTGGTCGCTGTCGGTGTCGCCGAACTGGCCGGTCAGGTGGTCGATGAGTTCGGTGGAGGTGGGGTAGTCGAAGATCAGGGTGGCGGGCAGGCGCAGGCCGGTCGCGCCGTTGAGGTGGTTGCGGAACTCGATGGCGGTGAGGGAGTCGAAGCCCAGTTCCTGGAAGGGGCGGCCGGGGTCGATCGCGGTGGCGTCGGTGAAGCCGAGTACGGCTGCGGCCTGGCCGCGGACGAGGTCGGAGAGTGTTTGGTGGCGTTCGGCGGGTGTGAGGGTGGCGAGTCGGTCGGCGAGGTTCGTGGTGCCGTGTTGGGCGGGGGTGCGCTGGGTGCGGACCTTGATGAACTTGGCGGGGACGAGGGCGGGTTGGGTTCCGGCGGTGGCGGTGTCGAAGAGGGTGAGGCCGTCGGTGGGGGTGAGGGGGGCGATGCCGGCGGCGGCGAGGCGTCGTAGGTCGGCTTCGGTGAGGTCGCCGGCCATGCCGCCGCCTGCCCATAGGCCCCAGGCGAGGGAGGTGGCTCGCAGGCCGTGGGTGGTGCGGTGGTGGGCGAGGGCGTCGAGGGCGGCGTTGGCGGCGGCGTAGGTGGCCTGACCGGCGTTACCCAACGTGCCCGCGAGGGAGGAGTAGAGGACGAACGCGGTCAGGTCGAGGTGCGCGGTCAGCTCGTGGAGGTGCCAGGCGGCATCCGCCTTGGGCCGTAGGACGGCGTCGAGGCGCTCGGGGGTTTGGGAGGGGAGGAGGCCGTCGTCGAGGATGCCGGCGGTGTGGACGATCGCGGTGGGCGGGTTGGTGGTGATCAGCTCGGCCAGGGCGGCGCGATCGGTGATGTCGCAGGCCGTGACGCTCACCCGGGCGCCCAGGGCAGTGAGTTCGGCGGCGAGGGTGTCGGCACCCGGCGCCTGGGGGCCTCGTCGGCTTACCAGCAGCAGCTCGCGGACGCCGTGGTGGGTGACGAGGTGGCGGGCGGTGAGTGCGCCGAGGCCACCGGTGCCGCCGGTGATCAGGACGGTGGAGTCCGGCCCGAAGGCGGGTTCGCCGTCGCTGGGGGTGACGGTGGCGCGGGTGAGGCGGGCGGTCAGCAGGGTTTCACCGCGGACGGCGATCTGGGCCTCGCCGGTGGTCAGGGCCTTGTCGACCGCGTCGGCGGTGGCCGTGTCCGTGTCTGGTGCGAGGTCCACGAGGGTGATGCGGCCGGGTTGTTCGGCTTGGGCGGCGCGGATCAGGCCCCAGACGGCGGCGTGGGCGAGGTCGATCGGCTCGTCGGCTGTCGTGGCGACGCCGTGGCGGGTGACGACCACCAGCGGGGTGTCGGAGCTCTGGATCGCGGTCAGGACGTGTTCGGTGGCCCGCCGGATCGCGTCCGGGACCGCAAGACCCTCGGACTCCGGGACGGTGACCAGCTCGAACGCCGACGTCGACGCCGACGCCGTGCCGGCCGTGACCGCCGTCCACTCCAAGTGGTGGAGCATGTCGCGGGCCGTGCTCAGTTGGTCGGCCGAGACCGGACGCAGGGTGAGGGCGCCGATGTCCGCCACCGGTCGGCCCTCGCTGTCCGCCAGGGTGAGGGCGAGTGCGTCGTGGGTGGTGGGGCGGATGGCGACTCGTAGGGTGGTGGCGCCGGTGGTGTGGAGGGTGACCTGGCTGAAGACGAACGGCAGGTGGGGTTGTGCCTGGGGCAGGAAGTCGCCGAGGGCGATGGCGTGCAGGGCGGCGTCCAGGACGGCGGGGTGCAGGCCGTAGCGGCTGGCGTCGGTCTGGGCCTGTTCGGGCAGGGTGATCTCGGCGTAGACGTCGTCGTCGGCGCGCCAGGCGGCGGTGAGGCCCTGGAACACCGGGCCGTATTCCAGGCCGATGGTGGCGAGGTTGTCGTAGAGGGTGTCGACGTCGACGGGTTTGGCGCCGGCCGGTGGCCACTGGGTCAGGTCGTGGGTGGGCGTTTCGGTGGTTTCGGTGAGGGTGGCTTCGGCGTGTTGGGTCCAGCCGAGGGCGTCCTGGGTCTGGGAGTGGATGGTGAGGCGGCGGCGTTCGGGTTCCACGACGACCTGGATCTGGACGTTGCCGGTCTCGGGCAGCAGGAGTGGGGCCTGGAGGGTGAGTTCGTCCAGGACGGGGAGGCCGACCTCGGCGCCGGCGCGGGTGGACAGTTCGACCAGGGCCGCGCCGGGCACGATGACGGTGCCGTTGACGGCGTGGTCGGTGAGCCAGGGCTGGGCGGAGCGGGAGAGGCGGCCGGAGAAGATCGTCGATTCGCCGCCCGCGACCTCGGTGGCCGCGCTGAGCAGGGGGTGGTCGACGGCGCCGAGGCCGGCGGAGGTGACGTCGCCGGCCGGGCGGCCGGAGGGGAGCCAGTAGCGCTGGTACTGGAAGGCGTAGGTGGGCAGGTCGACCCGGACGCGTTTGGCCGGGGTGAAGTAGGCGGCCCAGTCCAGGGGAACGCCCCGGGTGTGCAGGCGGGCCAGTGCCTCCACGAACGCCTGGGCGCCGTCGCGGTCCTTGCGGGCGGTGGGGACGAAGCTTTCCTCACCGTCGAGGTTCTGCTGGGCGAGTGCGGTCAAGGTGGCGTCGGGGCCGAGTTCGACGAAGACGGTGGCGCCGGTGGCGCGGGCGGCCAGCACGCCGTCGGCGAACCGGACCGCGTGGCGGACGTGGTCCACCCAGTAGTCGGGGGTGGTGAGTTGGCCGGGTTCGGCGAGTCGGCCGGTGACGTTGGAGACGACCGGCACCGTCGGCTCGTGGAAGGTCACCGTGCCGATGGCTTCCCGGAAGTCGGCCAGCATCGGGTCCATCAACGGGGAGTGGAAGGCGTGGGACACCCGCAGCCGCTTGGTCCGCGCGGACGTCTGCGCCTCGATCGCGGCGATCGCCGCCTCACT
>NZ_JBFAJO010000196.1:0-3125 GCF_040655255.1 Kitasatospora sp. NPDC050463 | reverse complement strand
CCCGCAACCGCTCCGGGTATGGGCCGTACTCGCCAATCGGCAGATACGGCTCGATTAACTCCCACTGACTGTCGGTGAGTTGCCTGCGCGTCACACACAGAGTCCTACCGGATCCCAGCTACGGGCGGACATGAAATCGCAATATTGATCACAACATCACACAGGCCCTAGGCCGTCGGGTGCCCCTCACGGAGCACCCGACCACGGCCGCGGTCGTTGACTCGCTCGGCCCGTCCGGCGCGATCGAGACCGGTATCCCCGCTCTCACCGCGGCCTACTGGCCCAACATCGGCCCCAACCGCTCCCACCGCGGGAGCCCGCTCGGCCGCTCGGACCTGCAGGGCCCGGCACGCGACATGTGTGATGCCGCTCGACGAGGTGTGGTCGAGCTGGATGCGCGACATCCGGCTCGCCCGCGCCCGCCTCATCGTCCCCGCCGGCTACCTGCGCAACCGCGGCCCTGGCGCCGGTGCCAGTTTCGACGACGACCAAGAGATCTGGTCGACGCTGGACATCCCACCGACCGACACGGGCGCCGGCATCACCATGTCGCAATTCGCGATCCGGGTAGCCGAGCACAAGTCGACGTCCGACGCGCTCGTGCGGCAGATCGTCGAGGCCGCCGGCTACAGCCCGTCCACCTTCGGGCTCGACGGCGGACCGGCCGCCACCGCGACAGAGACCCTGGCCCGCGGGCACGACAGCATGGTGACCCGCAGGACGAAGATTAACTACGCGTCCCCGGCCATCGCCGACATCGTCGAGGCCATGCTGCAACTCGACCGCGCGCTCGGCTTCTCCCGGCTCACCCCCGAGCGGCCGACCGTGGCATTCGGGCCGGCGGTCGCCCCGGACGCGCAGACACAGGCACAGACGCTCTCCCTGCTCGGCCAGGCACAGGCCGTCAGCACCGAGACCAAAGTCCGCATGGTCAATCCGGAGTGGGATGCCGATGCGGTCGCCGCTGAGGTGGCACGCATCCACGCCGAGACTGGGCAGGCTATTCCTGACCCAGTACCCGACTTCGTCCGTTGACCAAGGGCGGCTCCTCGGGGCAGGTGTCGCCCGAGGGGCGAACGGCGAGCACACGGTTGCACTGCCCAGACTTGTCATTCGATGCAGCGAACTTTTCGAACCTTGCGTCAACAGGCGAGCCGACCTGACAACATCACCCCATGCTGATGAACCTGCTGCCAGGCTTACGAGAGCTGCGCACCCCGCTAGCCGTCGGCTATGTGTGGCTCGTAACCATTTGGCTTTGCGCTGCCGATCACCTTCCTAGTCGCGATAGCGCTACCGGTGTATTCGCATCGCTCTACAAAGGGATCGGCCGCCTCGATCAAGCCGCCCTAATTGCCGTAGCTTCTTTCTGTGCGTACATAATTGGAAGCACGGTCGCGGTAAAGTTTGTGCGGACAGCTCCGCGCATCAAGATTCCCGCCATTCGCGCATGGGAACCCTGGCGCACCGAGGCGCCTAAGGTAAGTTGGGATGCTCGGCAGGATCTAAAGGCGTATGCCAAATCGGCAATCCATGGCATCTCTTTTATCGACGCTCGTCGTGCTCCATCAAGCATTCTGCAGGATCGGCGCACCGGTCGCGATGAAGCTGTTTTCGAGGCGATGGAAGCAACTCTCATGGAGTTGGACCACCTGCGATTCCAGCTCATGAAGGCAAGCAGTGAACTTTTCTCTGAGCACGACCGCCATGCGGCAGAGGCTGACTTTAGGTGCAACATCGCCATTGCCTTGACCGGACTCGCGGCGGGCCTCTCATATTTTCAGACCCCAGCCTTTTTGATTATTCTTCCGGCAGCGTGGGTCTTGTTCCGGCGAGGAATAGCTCGCGCCGTAGAGTGCAATGACCTCGTAGTTCAAGCCCTTGTGGCCGGAGAGATTTCGTCTACGGTGATCGAGGCTAGGCGCGGAACCAGTATTCCCGCGCAGCCCAGCGAGGAATAGCACCACCTTAGTCTTGGGGGTGATCGCGTGCCGGTCTCCCCATGGATGGCTGAGGATCTCGCCGACCGCGTGCGGGCCCTGTACGACGATGCCGAGCAGCGCCTGCTCGGCATCGTCGCCCGCCAGATCGCCGACGGCCTCGACGCCCCCGGGTGGGCCGTCGTCAAACTGCAGGACGTGCAGCCCCTGCGCCGTGCGGCGCAGGGGCTCGTCGACGCGCTCGGCACTGCCATGTCGACCGAAGTGCACGACGTCGTCGCCGAGGCGTTCAACCGCGACGCCCGGACCGGGCTCGTCGAGCTCGGCGCCCTGGCCGACGTCGACGCCGCGCGCATCGCGGAGTCGACCCCGGCCGGGCGCGCCGTTGACCGGCTCGCCGCCGAGACGATCGAGCTCGTCACCGCCACCCATCGCGGCATCCTGCGCGGCGTCGAGGACGGATACCGGCAGGTCGTCTCCGAGGTGGCCGCAACGCCGCTGCTCGGCATCGACACCCGCCGACAGGCCACCGCCCGAGCCATGGAACGGTTCGCCGACCGCGGCCTACGCTCCTTCGTCGACAAGTCGGGCCGGCCGTGGCAGATGACCAGCTATGCCGAGATGGCCGTACGGACCGCCGTCGGCCGTGCCGCCGTCGAAGGACAGGCGGACCGGCTACGCGCCGCCGGCGTCGACCTCGTCAAGGTGTCCACCGCACCGCACGAGTGCCCATTCTGCCGCAAGTGGGAGGGCAGGGTGCTCTCGCTCGACGGCCCGGACGGGCCGCGCGAGGTCGAGGTCGAACACGCCGTCGACGACAGCCGCACCGTGCGCGTGCGGGTCGCCGGCAGCGTCGAGCAGGCCCGCCGCGCCGGACTCCAACACCCCAACTGCCGACACTCCCTGAGCGCATTCACCCCGGGCGTCACCACGGCCGAGCCGCCGGAGCCGTCCGGCGGCACCGGGTATGAGGCAGGGCAGAAGCAGCGCGCGATCGAGCGCCAGATCCGGAAGTACAAGCGCCGTGCCGCGGCGGCCGCGACGCCCGAGGCGCGGCAGGTCGCCGAGCAGCGGGTGGTCGACTGGCTCAGAGCTATTGTCAAGACCTGTGGATCGGCTCTGGTGATGACTGCTGGTCGCGCTGCTGAGCCCAGGTCTCGCGGGTGATCGCGTACTCCACATCAC
>NZ_JBFAJO010000195.1:0-3159 GCF_040655255.1 Kitasatospora sp. NPDC050463 | reverse complement strand
AGCGACAACAACGCCCCCAACTCACCGTCGCGAACATGTAGTCTATGTATCGTCGCAGTTCAGAGCCGGTTCACGAGCTCCTGCGGTCGGTAAAGCGGTCTGGCAGAACCGCCGGCTGGGCGACTACGCGCCGGCATGGGATCCCGGCGGGGACCACAGCCCCAAATCGCTGTTCGCGGCGTCGTTCGCGCAGACCGGCTTCGCGATGGAGATCCCCCAACCCGAGCTCTACTACAGGTTCCTGCCGGAGCACCAGGTCAAGCGCATCCACGGCCGCCGGGGCGTGAAGATCAAGGGCCTCTACTACTACGGCGATGCACTGGAGCCCTACCTACACGAGGCGTCCTCACGCGGCGGGCGGCGCAAGCAGATGTGGATCATCCGCCGAGAGCCCCGTGACCGGCGCGTCGTCTACTTCCAAGATCCCCTTACCCACGAGTGGCACCCCCTGCGCTGGACCGGGCTGCCGCCGGAATCGCAGGTCCCCGCCTTCGGTGACCTGCGCGCCGAGGAACTCCTCACCCGAGTCCGCGAGGCCGGCCTGCGACCGCGGACCGATGCCGAACTCCTTCCGATCCTCCTGGACCTGCTCGGCGCCCGTGATCCGGTCAGCAACTGGCCCAGCCAGATGACCAAGTCCCAGCGCGTCGAACACGCCCGCGAGGCCACGCAGGCCCAGGCGGCCTCGACCGACCGGCCGGCGGCCTCCGCCGAGATCGCCCACCCATCCCGTCAGCCCCAGCAGACCGCGGGGAACGTGCTGCAGTGGCCGCAGCGGGCTGGGCAGACCCGAAGCAGTCTCGACGCCGAGCGGCGCCGCCGCAGAGAAGCCGCCGTCCCTGCCACCCCGAAGCCACCGCCCCGGCTGGGATCGAGCTTCCGCGAGCGCAACGTGTTCCTCCTGCCCGAGGACGACGAAGAGGAGCACGGTGGACAACCGGCCGGCTGAGAGCGACAGCCCGATCGTCCCGTTCCTGCGCGTCGGACCGCCGCCCGACCGCACCAGGTGGGAGGGCTGGCAGCAGTGGCGCGAAATCCGCGACACGTTCATCCCGGCACCGCGGCTCTCGCTGAAGGAGTACAGCGACATGAGCGCGCGCCGACGGGCCCTGCACGACCTGCACCGGACCGCGACGCACGTGAACATGCGGCTCCAGGAGACGCCGATGAGCCGCGGGGTCTCCAACCTGATGCGCGGGCGTCTGCAGAACAACGCCGTGAAGTTCATGCCCGGCACCCGGGACGGTCTGATGATCAACGGCGGCGGGTTCCAGGGCAAGACCGAGACAGCGTGCTCCGCGGCCGCCGCCTTCGAAGACCTGTGGCGGGACGTCCACCACCAACTACTGCCCGACCAGGCTCCGATTGCCGGCACACGCGATGTGTTCGTCCCGGTCGCCTACTGCCGACTGCCGGTGAAGGCGACACCGAAGGCGTTGTGCAAGACCATCCTGGACGTCTACGGCGACCCGCACCCGAACACCCTGGACGACCTGATTCGCTCGGTCCGCGACGCGGTCCGGGACCACAACACCACGGCTCTGCTGATCGACGATGTGACGCGTCTTCGACTCCACCGCGGTGACGACCAGGACACCCTGGACCTGATCCGCGAGCTGATGGACCTGAACGTCACGCTCGTACTGATCGGTGTCGACATCCCCCACTCCGGACTGCTGCGGGGCGCCTACATCGACCCGCACACCAAGCAGTGGGTCTTCCCGGACGTCAAGCGAGGCAAGAGCCACAATGACGGGGCCTCGACACAGACCGAGCGGCGCTTCGACATGGTCGATCTCGACCCCTTCGACTACTCCACCCCCACCGGGATCACCGCCTTCCTGGAACACCTCGCGGGGATCGAGGAACAGTTGCGGCTGTTCCACTCCTTCGAGGGCATGCTGACCACGGGCGGCATGCCCGAGTACCTGTTCCGCCGCACTCACGGCATCGTCGGACTGCTTCGACGGCTGGTCGAGGACGGTTGCACGGAAGCGATCACCAGTGGCGAGGAGCGGCTGACACCCGAGCTTCTGGCCCGCACCTCGATCCGCCTGGGCAATCTCGCCGATCTCGACCCCGAGGCGGGCGAGGTCCCCGAGATCCCGCTGAACGTCAAGCCGCCACAGCAGTCGCGGAAGAAGCCGGGAAGGAGGCCGCGCAACACGGTCTTCGACGACCAGGGCGACAGGCCGGCCGCCGATGGCTGAACTCCACAGCCACGACCGACCGCTGGCCCGGAGCCTTGATCCTCTGCCCGGCGAGTCCCTCGGCGGCTACCTGCTGCGGCTCGCTCACCGTCTCCGGCTCTCACCGATTCGCCTGGCCCGGCTGACCGGCTGCACCAGGCCCTCGACAACCCAACTTGGCCGCAGGCTCCTGCTGGACCTCGACATCCGCGCCTTCGCGCACACCGCCCGGCTGAGCGAGGAGGAAGCAACTGCTCTGACGCTTGTTCCCTGGTCAGACCGCTACCCGCCAATTGCGCGCCTGCGACCCGGTTCCGGAGCGCAGGTGTCGCGCGACGACTGGTTGTTCAACGACCATCCTCGCTACTGCCCGAGATGCCTTGCAGGCGACGGCACCGCCATCCAGCAACAGCACGGAGGCCCGTGGAAGAAGGCGTGGCATCTGCCCGTCGCCTTCGCATGCCCGGTCCACCAGGTATTTCTGCAGGACGACTGCCCTCGAAGCCACTGGATCAATCGAGCGGTCACGCTCCTCGTCGGCCAGCCTGCGGACGCGGCCCTGCACCCGGCGCAGTGCCGACATCCAGTCCAACGCGCCGGTCAGGGCCGGAAAGGACCCTCTTGCGGGACCCGACTGGACCAGCTCAGGAGCACCAGTTCTGCCCGACCGAGTATGAACATGCTCAGGACGCAGCAGCGACTCCTCGACTTCCTCGAACCCCACCAGGCCGCAGCAGACGCCGCGTCAGGTTTCACCGATCTTCGGGTGGTCACCGCCGCTCTCTGCGCGGCCTGGCCTCTCGGTCGGGACCACATCGAGCCTGATTCCCAGGATTCGGTGGGCAAGCACATCAAGGCCCTTGGCGGAGGCACCCGGGCCTTCGCCCTGATGGGTGGACACGCTGATACTGGATCTGCTTGATCCGGAGGAAGCGAGAACACCGCCGATGGCGATGAAGGACTACTCGGA
>NZ_JBFAJO010000194.1:0-3194 GCF_040655255.1 Kitasatospora sp. NPDC050463 | reverse complement strand
GCAGCGGGTCGTGGCGGACGTCAACGGTGCCCGCAGCCTGGCGGGCAGGCTGTGGTCGAGGGCGCGGTGCACGGGCTCGGCTTCGACGCCGCAGCGATCAGTTTGGTCCGCCCGGACGGCGACCTGGTGGTGGCGGCCGTCTGGGAGCTGGAGGAGAGCGCCATCGGCGGCCCCTCCGTCCTGCTCGGCCATGTGGGATCCCGTGAGTCCTGGGACCACATGCTCAATGCCAGCGATCAATGGGGCCTCCTGCGCTTCCACCCCCATGACCGGGACGGGGTGATCGCCACTGATATCCCCTCTTCAGCGGCGACGGCCCGATGCCCGTCAACGCCGACGGCTGGTACCCGCAGGACTGTCTCTTCGCTCCGTTGCACAGTGCCGGCGGCGACCTGCTCGGCATGCTCTCGGTGGACCGCCCGCGCAGTGGCAAGCGCCCCGGGGCGTGGACCCGTGAGGCGCTGGAGATGTTCTCGCTCCAGGCCTCCATCGCGATCGGCAACGCCCGGCTGCGGGCCGAGATGCAGCGCGCGCTGGCCCGCCTGGAGAAGGAGCAGCAGGCACTGCGGGCCAGTGAGGCTTCCGGCAGGCCTTCGAGTACGCACCCAGCGGGATGGCCATCACCGAGCTGCACGGCGCCGGGCGCGGCCAGCTGAGCAGAGTCAACGACGCGCTCTGTCGGCTGCTCGGCTACCCCCGCGCGGTGCTGCGCCAGCAGAGCTTCGCCGACCTCGTCCACCCCGACGACCGCGCCCTGCTGGAGCGCACCAGCGCCGAGAGCGGCCGGGCGGAACTGCGGCTGTCCCGGCGGGACGGCGACTACCAGCGGGTCCGCATGCGCAACTCGATCGTCGCGGACTCCGCCGAGGGCCCGATCTTCCTGCTCACCCACGTCGATGGCATTGACGACCCAGTGCAGTAGGAGGCCGACGCGATCGGCCTCCTCAGGTGAGCACATTCGCACAACCACGGCCTCGTAGGCGCCTTCGCCGCTCGGCCGGGCTGGCCCTACGTCCGGAGGTAGCTCGGCGGGCTGGTTCCCTCCTTGGCGCTGAACCGGAGACTCTGCCTGTGCGGGGAGAAGAAGTCCCGCCGCACCCGCGCCTGGCCGAGCGCGAGTGGACGGCTGGCTGCGTAGGTGAGTACCGAGAGCACTTGTCGGCTCGTTCGGAGAGCGTTGGTCATCCGTTCGTGCGTGGAATGTTGGTGAGATCTGGCAGCACCAGCTGGTGTCGGAACCGCGGTGACGTCGATGACGGCTCGCGTATCGCTTCGCGGCACTAGTCTTGGTGCGCCGCAGTGATGTTCCAGGGGGGAGCTATACCACCGTGCAGCCTTTGGGAAAGCAGGACCCTGAGCGGGTCGCTGACTATCGGCTTCTTGGCCGGCTGGGGGAGGGCGGCATGGGGGTGGTCTACCTGGCCCGGTCCCCGCGGGGTCGGATGGTGGCGGTGAAGACCATCCGTGCCGAACTGGCAGCGTCCCCGGACTTCAGGCGCCGCTTTGCCAAAGAGACCGCCGTGGCCCGGCAGGTCGGCGGGGAGTGGACGGCCGCGGTACTGGCCGCCAACCCGGACGCGGCACTGCCCTGGGTTGCAACGGCCTACGTCGCCGGGCCGACCCTGCATCAGGTGGTGGCGGAGCAGCACGGGCCGCTGCCGGAGCACTCGGTGCGCGGTCTGGCCTCCGGTTTGTGCCGGGCGCTGGGTGATATCCACGCCGCCGGGCTGGTCCACCGTGACCTGAAGCCGTCGAACGTCATGGTGACCATTGACGGGCCGAAGGTGATCGACTTCGGCATCGCCCGGGCTCTGGACTCCACCACCGGCGGTCTGACCAGTACCGGAGTGGTGGTCGGCTCGCCCGGCTTCATGTCACCGGAGCAGATCCGCGGTGAGAGTCTGACCGAGGCGAGCGATGTCTTCTCGCTCGGCGCGGTGCTCGCCTTCGCCGCCTCCGGCCGCCTCCCGTTCGAGGCGGCGGGAGGGCAGGTGCACGCCCTGATGTACAAGGTGGTGCACGAGCCGCCGGACCTCACCGGTGTGCCCGAGCCGCTGCGGGATCTCATCGAGAGCTGCCTCGCCAAGGATCCGGTGGACCGGCCCACCGTGGCCGCACTGCTGGAACGACAGGACACCCAGTACCGATCCCTTGGCTCCTGGCTGCCGACGGAGGTGCTGACCCGGCTCGGTCAGGAGGCCGTCCAGCTCCTAGACCGGGAGGACCCGTACACCTGTATGCCCCGGGCCGACGCGGGCCCCGCCAAACTGCTGTACCCGCCCACGGCCCTCGACCAGGCACCCAGCCCGGTCCAGCGCGACCAAGCCGGGCAGGCACAGGAACCGCCGTCCCGCCTGGCCGATGAACGTCGCCGCGCACGCGGCCGGACCAGCCCGGCCGACGGATACCGGGCCGCCGTCTACTGGCTCCTCGCCCTTTGCGCCTTGGTCTCCGTCATCACGGCCGTCCACCAGATCATCGTCGCTACCGGTCAGAACCACTGGAGCGGGGATAAGGCGTACTCGGACTGGAGCGATGCCTGGGGCGACGAGGGGAGCAATGCCTGGGGCGACGGGGGGAACAATGTCGTTCGTTCCCTGTGGTTCGCCCAGCTCGTCATCGGCGGAGGGCTGGTAGCGGTCTGGCTCGTCTGGTTCGCCCGCGTGAGGGCTGTGGCCGAGCGGTTCGCCCCCGGCCGGCTGCGGTACCGCCCGTTCATGGCGGTGGTCGGATGGTTCATCCCCATCGCGAACCTCTTCGTTCCCAAACAGATCGCCAACGACGTCTGGCACGCCTCCAGCCCGCCCGGACATGGCGACCGAGGCCCTGTCCGCCTGGTGCAGACATGGTGGGCCTCCTGCCTGGTCACCATCCTGACCTGGCCGGTCCTCCTCGGCCTGTGGACCGGATTCCTCGAATGGGACCACCGGAGCACCAAGGACAAGCACTGGACCGGCACCAACTACTCCTACCTCGAGTACCGGTACGAGTTCGGGCTCGGAGCCTGGCTCATGCTGGCCCTGCACGCGCTGGTTGTGCCGGCCGCGATCGTCACAGCTCGCTACGTTCGTCAGCTGACCGCCATGCAAACGGCCAAGGTCCAGGGCTGACAGTGAGGATGTAGACGAGCGCTTTCCGGTGGGGTCTGACCCAAGGGCTGACTGACCTCGGGTCCTCAACAGGATCTGTCGGCC
>NZ_JBFAJO010000193.1:0-3378 GCF_040655255.1 Kitasatospora sp. NPDC050463 | reverse complement strand
CGAACTGCCCTCAGCTTCAACCAGGTTGCTGCGACAACCTGGAAGTGCAGGTCTTTCACCTCACTCGACTCCATGGCGCCTCGTGGCGCACCCACTCGCTACGACAAGACACCCGGCAGCTACCTCGCCGGCCTCCACCTCCGCGGCGCAATGATCTGGATCAAGGACCTCACCAAAACTGCTCCATGATCACGACCAGATACGCTCCCTAACGGTGGTGGCTGATTCGAGCGTGCCCGGTCGTCGACCGGCGTCGTTAGATAGGGGTGACGACGCCTGCGAGGGCTCCGGGGCCGCCCGCGAGAACCGCCTTCCACTTTCCTGAAATGCCGAGCTACTCGGAGCTGGCGGCGTTGTGGCGTGTGAGCGGCCGGGCGGCGGCGCCGGGGCAGCCTGATCCTGTGCGGGCAATGTTGGTCGGCGGTTCGGGTCGTCGCCGGGCGCTCGCCGGGGCCTGCACCTCGGGGGCAGCGTGACCTCCGCAGCCGCTGCTGCCTTGATCGAGAGCATGTGGCAGCGGTGAGTACCGGCAACGACCGCCGGATCAGCTGGCTGCTGCGGCAGTTCTCTGAGCGCGCCGATATCGAGGCGCTCTATGCGCTGAGGGAGGCTCTGCGCGACGACCTGCGGGAAAGAGGCAAGGCGGCTCGGTGAGAGTTGCCTGCTGGGCAAGATTGGTGATCAGAGGAGATCGCCTTCCAGGCGCCCCGGGGAGCTCAGGAGCAGCATGATCCCGGCTGCGGCGGCGGCCGGGAGCTCGAAGATGTTGGCGCACGCCCGGCGACAGCAGCGTGGTCCTGTGGTCGCGCCATTCGCGGGTCGCGGCGATCTCTCCGTCGAACCAGGGCACCGCCGGGGCGGTGGATGATCAGGTGGGACTGGCCGAGCACCGCCGACTACGACTGTTCCGGCCCGGCCAGAGTCAAGGCGCTATGTCGGTCGGCCCATCCGCTGTCTGGCCAGGCGGGACTGGCGGCGGGGTGATGCGCCTGGTCATGAGTTTGGCTGCGGCCCAGGTGATCAGCGACGCGGAGTGCTGGATGAGCCGTTCATATTGCGCTCGACGGCCCAGCGGGGGCAGGTCGATGAACCCCTTGGCGTCCTTGAGCCGGCTGACGTCTTCACCGTGAGGTTCAGGTCCTTGCCGCCCAGGTCGGAGCCCAGGGCGGGGGGTCACGAGGCCGGGCGGCCAGTGGCGGCGTGGGCGGCGAGGGTCTGACTGGCGAGGACGGCGGCTTGGACGCGGCGCTCGACGCCGAGCTTGGCCAGCAGACGGGAGATGTGGTTCTTGACGGTCTTCTCGGCGAGGTAGAGACGCTGGCCGATCTGACGGTTAGTCAACCCTTCGCCGATCAGGGCGAGGATCTCCCGCTCGCGGTCGGTGAGCTGGGGGAAGTCGGGTGTCCGCTGGGTGGATTCGCCGCGCAGGCGCGCCATCAGTCGAGTGGTGGCGCCGGGGTCGAGCATGGACTGCCCGGAGGCGACCGTCCGGACGGCGGAGACCAGGTCGGTGCCGCTGATCTGCTTCAGGACGTAGCCGGCGGCCCCGGCCATGATCGAGTCCAGCAGGGCCTCCTCGTCGTCGAACGAGGTGAGGATCAGACACGCCAGCTCCGGCATGCGTGAGCGCAGCTCCCGGCAGACCGTGACACCGTCGCCGTCAGGCAGGCGCATGTCCAGGATCGCGACATCGGGGCGCAGCGCGGGGACCCGGGCCAAGGCCTGCTCGACGGTGCCGGCCTCGCCGATCACGGTCAGGTCGGATTCGGCATCCAGGAGGTCGTGTACACCCCGGCGAACGACCTCGTGGTCGTCGAGGAGGAACACCGTGACCGGGGGGTTCGCCTGTCCTGCCACGTTCTTCGCCATGCCTTCTCCGTTTGACTGTGCCCGCTGCCACGGCGGGGTGGATGAATCCACATGGCAGTGTGCCGCAGCTGTCGATCGGACCGGTAGGGCCGGATGGCCCTACTTCCCCTGGGGCTGCGCGCTGCGTGTGAGTCACCGCGCGGGGGCAGCCGCCAACAGGTCGTGCTGTCCGATCAGGGAGGCGGCGTGGCGGCGTGGGGTGAGGTAGCCGGCCGGGCCGTAGCCGATGCGCAGGAGCGTCTGGGGAGCGCAGCGGTCCGGGGAGGTGCCGATCATCATGCGGACCCAGACGAATCCGTGAACGGCCCGCCACCGCAACCGCGGCGGCAGGCCAGGCATTTGGCGCTGGTGATGGCTCGACAGGGCCACGCGGAAATCGAGCTGCTGCTCCCGCTCGTGCGAGGACGTGTGCCCGGTCCCTGGACGGCACCGGTGCCGTTTCAGTCGTGCGGCACGACGGCGACCGGGGCCTGCGCGTGGTGGATCACCGCGTGGGCGACCGGGCCGAGGCGCAGACCGAGGTGGTGGCGGCGCCGGCGGCGGCCGACCACCACGAGCGCGGCGTTGCGGGATGCGTCCACCACCACGCCGGCGCCGCTGCCGATCGGGCTGTCCTCGACCACCTCGACCTCGGGGTATTTGTCCCGCCATGCGCTCAGCGTCTGGCTGAGCAACTCGGTCTCGATGGTACGGAACTGCTCGGTCTCGATCTGCGGTGCCACCCAGCCGGCGTAACCCCAGGCCGCCGGCGGAGTCCAGCCGTGCACGGCATGCAGCACGGCGCCGCGTGCCGCGGCCTCCTGGAAGGCGAAGTCGACGACCTCGTCCGCCAGGGCGCGGGTGTCGACACCGACGACCACTTCGGCGGCGTCGCGGGCGCCGGCCTGCTGCGTCTGCGTGGCCCGGACCAGGACGACAGGCACGTCGCATCGCGCCGCGGCGTCCAGACCGACCGATCCCACCAGCAGACCCTCGAAGCCGCCAAGGCCCAGCGAACCGACGGCGAGCAGCTCGGATTCGGCCGCGGCGGCGAGCAGGGCCCCGGCCGGCTCGTGGCCGGCCAGGAGGCCGGTGTGTATCTCCAACCCTGGGTGGGCCGAGCGCACCTGCCGCGCGGCGTCGGTGAGCATGCGCTCGGTCAGGGCGCGAACGTCCGCCGGCTGGCCGGGATCGGCGTGGACGTCGTCCTGCCAGGTCCAGGCATGGACGAGTCGCAGGGTGTGGCCGCGGCGCACCGCTTCGTCGGCGGCCCACTGCGCTGCGGCGGTGCTCTCGGCCGAACCGTCGATACCGGCCAGGATGTGCTTGCTCATGGAAGCGCCTGCTTTCCGTTGCTCGGGACTGCCTCGGGCACGGCCGCCCGAGATCGGGGATCAGCTTCGCCGAGGGCGACCCCGCGTCCCCAGGGCCGGCCGCCGGGGCAGGAAGACGTCTATCGCGTGGCGGGCGCAGTAGTCGAGCGCGTAGGCGACGTAGGCGTCCGGGGCGAGGTCGCCCGGTTCCAGGGTG
>NZ_JBFAJO010000192.1:0-3445 GCF_040655255.1 Kitasatospora sp. NPDC050463 | reverse complement strand
CCCATCTGATCGACGCCTGCCTCACCGAGACCGGACTGATCATGGACGGCTGAGCTCAGCAACAGCCGACATCACGCAATCAAGTTCAGTAGCGGTCGCGGTAATCGCGCTTGGCGGCGCCTTCGATCTGAAAGTCACGGATTGCCACCTCCCCGCCCCGGGCCTCGACGGACAGCTGGACGTACAGATCGCCAATCGCCAGCCAGTGATCAATGAAGGCGTGACTCGGATGCCAGACCTTGCGCTGCCGCAGACCCACCGTCTCGATTTGGTCAGTGAGCCGGGCCCCCACATTGGTGAGCACAAAGACGTAGCCGGGCGGGCTGGGCACGCGATCCCGAGCGGTGTTGGCGAAGCGGCGAACTAAGCCGTATGACTCCAGGCGTGCCAGACGCTTCCGCATGGTTCGGATAGCCGTATCGCTGACCTGGTCGCCGGTCTCTAGGTGGATCAACTGGGCGACAGTGGCCACTCGCATGGTGGCGAGCCGGTCAAGGAGCGATTGCTCGCTTGGAAGCAGGGTTGGGACCGGACGGCGCAGGTGCGCCAGAAACAGCAGTGGAAGAAAATGGATGAGACCTATAGCAATACCTCCAGTGCATTGGTGGCGTCAAAGACACCTATAAATAGTCGTACGCAGTTTTGAGCCTTCGCCAGATACGCAGCGGCGTCTAAAGTGAACAGGTTGGGCCCCGGTTACGGCCCTGCATAACCGCTATGCCTGGAGTACGCGTGGGCGCTGCGAGGCGGCCAGTTGCAGCTGCCGCCGCTGCTCGATCTCCTGTTGGATGTCGGTCAGCGTGCGTGCGTGGCGGTCGAGTGAGGCGGCCAGCGCGGCCGACCCCCACCCGCTGGGTTCGGGTTGGGGATGCGTCTGGATGGTGACGGGCGGGCTGACCTGGCCGGCGTGGGCCACCACGGCCAGGGCCGTGTGCCGCCGGAGGTCCAGGAAGTCGTCGCGCTGCACCTCGCGGCCGAAGGCCTTCGCCAGCGTGCTCCCATCGAGCGGGCCGGCTTGGAACGCCACCTTGGTGCGGGCTTCGCTCAGCAGGGCGGCACGCAGCTGGAACGAGGCCTGGTCCAGGTGCTGCAGGGCGGCGATGACGTCCAGGCCGTGCCCGCGGGCGCGGGCCAGCATGTCGCCCAGATCCGTGCCGCCCCGCAGGAAACGGGGCGCTTCGTCGATGTACAGGGAGACGGGCCGGCGCTGCACGTGCGAGACCTCACTGCGCCGCTGGACGGCGTTCCAGACCATCTGGACCACCAGCACGCCGAGCAGATCGGCCGCCTCGGAGCCAACCGAGCCGGACGGCAGGGCCACGACCAGGATCTTCCCCTGGTCGAGGACGTCGGCCATGGTCCAGGTGGGCCTGGCTTGGCCGAGGATGGCCCGCAGTCGCCAGCGGTCGATCATGGGCGAGACCTTGTTCAGCACCGCCGGCACCGTGGCGGCGTAGGTGCCATCGGCATCGGCGTCGAACCGGGCGAAGTAGTCGCGCACCGTTAAGGCGAACACCGGATCAAGCTGGGCCACTAACTGGTCGCGAAATGCGGCGTTGGTCAGCACTGCCGGCAGCTCCAGGAGCGTCTGGTCGGTTGAGGCCAACAGCACCAGGGCGTTGCGCAGGAGCTCAGCCAGCTTCGGCCCCCAGCTGTCCGCCTGCCCTTTGAGCAAGTGGAAGATCTGGTCGGCCACCAGCTCGGCGTCCGCGGGCGGACCGGCCAGCGGGTTGAGCCCCACCGGTCGACTGCTCGACGGGTCGAGGTAGATCAGGTCGTGGGCGCGGCTGGCCGGTACCCGCTCGATGACGTCGCTGGCCAAGTCGCCGCCTGGGTCGATCACGATGACGCCCCGGCCGGCTCGCATGTCCTGTGTGATCTCGTTCAGCAGCAAGGTGCTCTTGCCGGTGCCCGTGGGCCCGATGACCAGCTGGTGCATGGCCTCCTCCGGTGGCACTGCCACCGGGCGATGCAAGCCGCTGTACGTCGCCGTGCCGAGGAGCCGGCCGGTGGTCGGGACATCGGCGGTGGGCGGGAACTCCCGCCCCCCGATCAGGCTCAGACCCTGGAGGGCGGGCGCGCCCAGCGGCCAGGCCACCAGCGTGGCCAGCTCCGTGGCGTTGAGGTAGATCGCTGCCCACAACCGGGTAGCGGCTCGGGCCAGCCAGGCGGTGCCCGCGTGCAGCGGCTGCCAGCGCGGGACAAGTTCAGCGCCGTCTTGGTCCAGCTGGTGCAGCGAGGCCATGAGCCGGCCGACCAGCAGATGCGCTCGGCCCTTCGTCGCCGCGCGGGCGGCCACCAGGCCGACCACCCCGAACCACGGCGCGCCCACCTTCACCTTGAAGTCGGCCCGGGCCTGCTGGTCGTAGAGGGGCGGCGGAGCGCCGGCCAGCAGCTGGCCGAGGCGCTGCAGCCAGCCGGTGGTGGGCCGCGGCTCCGCTGACACCGCTCGGGGCGTGCGCACGGGGTAGACCGCCAGCTGGTACAGCAACGTCTCCTCCGGCCCGATGGGCTGGAGCGAGCTGATCAGGCTGGCGGCGAAGGCCGCGGGGGCCTCCGTCCGGAGGGATCGCAGGGCGGTGGTGAGGTGGATGCGCCGCAGCCACTGCGGCTGCGGCAAGACCGGCTGCCGAACGAGCTCGGCGCGGATGCCGGGCGCCACCGCTCGCAGCTGCCGTAGCAGCGCGTCGGCCTGGTGCTCCGGTAGCCGCAGCCGGTACTCGATGCGGTCCGGTCGACCAACCAGCTCGAACACCACACTGTCCCGGCCAAACAGCCAGGCACGCTGGGGCCGCA
The DNA here is from genome assembly GCF_040655255.1 of Kitasatospora sp. NPDC050463. Classification (NCBI taxonomy): domain Bacteria; kingdom Bacillati; phylum Actinomycetota; class Actinomycetes; order Kitasatosporales; family Streptomycetaceae; genus Kitasatospora; species Kitasatospora sp. NPDC050463. Next base: position 649 of record NZ_JBFAJO010000192.1, on the reverse strand, counting down.
GCCTGGATAAGGCATGCAGGAAGTCCGCCACCTGCTGAATCGTTAGGTCGCGTGGATGATGAAGCTGATAGGTCAGACGGTGGGTGTCTCGGGCCAGCTGGTCGCTGTAGCGTAGGCGAATAATAAATGCGATTGCGGCACCTAGCAGCACGACGCTGCTGGCCAATAGAGCACGGTCACTCATGGGCGGGGTCTCCGTTATTTACAACATGGAGCCCGGCAGATGAGGGACAGTACCGCGTGAGACGATACCGGTCATGTGGTCGCCGTTCGGCGCATCCACTCTCGCAAAGTCGCAAAAAGCCGCGTCAAGCGGCCTGCGATTTCGACAGATCGAAATGTTTTCAATTTCAAACCTGTGCATCTAGTATAGCATGCAAAAGGTTGAATTGTCAATGATTCCAAGGCTTTTCCAAGCCATTTTCTGACATTTTCTCAGCACCCTATCTGTTGGCGAATTTTGCGGCGTCGCCATATCCCTGGTGCGCGTCAAGCTGCCGGAAGTGGCGCAAAAGCCTGCGGAAGGATGACTTCCGTATCTTTGCAATGGACTTAGTGGTTGGCTCCGGAAGTCCTTCGGGGGTTGATCACGTTGCCAGGGCGACGGAGGATTCTTCCTGGTGATCGGCGGTGTGCCGGTCGAGCCTGG
>NZ_JBFAJO010000191.1:0-3577 GCF_040655255.1 Kitasatospora sp. NPDC050463 | reverse complement strand
TGGTGATCATTCTCTCCTCGTCCGCCCCCACGGCGGCCTGGGCCCGCAGCAACCCCGGCACACCCCACCCCCTGCCTCCCTGAATTACCCCAACACGGGCTCTATACCCGCAACTTGAGGAACTCAGCACTAGGGCCTGTTCAGAAGTGGATCAAGGTCGTGCGATCATCAGGTTCCAGGGCTCGGGGAGATCTGACGGACGCCCAGTGGGCAGTGCTGGAACCGCTGCCGCCTCAGGGCATCAAGGCCGGTCGGCCACCGGTGCACACCAAGCGGCAGCCGATCAACGGGATACGGTTCCGCACCCGCACGGGCATACCGTGGCGGGATCTGCCCGAGCGGTACAGGCCCGTGGGAGACGGTGTACGGGCTGTTCCGTCGCCGGCCACCCTGATGTCGCTGGTGATCATGGCCGGGCAGCGCGGTGACTCCCCGCAGCTCCAGGTCGTCCTGGGCCCCATTCGCGTGCCCAGGACCGGCCCGGGGCGGCCGCGTACTCGGCCCGGCAAGGTCCGCGCCGACAAGGCGTACGGCTCCCGCGCGAACCGCACCTACCTGCGCAGAAGCAGCATCGGCTGCGCGAGTACGGCCGGCAGCAGGTCTCCTGCGTGGGATGGTCACTGCGCGGGGCAGGCCGTCCCAGTCGGGACGAGTGCCGCCGCAGCGTGGCCGACAGAGGTGTCCACGAGGTTACCGAGCAGCTTGACGTGGATGGCATTGACGGCAATGCCCTTGCCGTCCGCGGTGGAGACCTGCTCGTTGACGATCACCGTGCCGAGCAGCACGTTGATCGTGGTGTTGGGTGCGGCGGCCGTGACGGCGGCCCCGGCCACCTTCAGGTTGGTGAGCGTGACGTTGCCAGTGGCGGTGACCGTGCCGGCGGCGTCGTCGGTTGCCTTGGCGTCCGCGGTGACGGCATCCGCGGTGACCAGGCCACCGAGCATGCTGACCTTGCCGACGGTGGCCTGCGAGGTGGCGGTCTGCAGCCCCGCGGAGTCCGTGGTGCCGGACGCGTTCGTGGCGATCGCCCCGAATGTGGCGAGCCCGGGGATCGTAGCCGTGGCCAGATTGTTGGAAACGGAGCCGGGGGCGGTGGTGCAGGTCAGGTCCGAGGGTGCCAGGGGGCCCGCCGTGAAGAGGGGGCCAGTGCTCTTCGCGCCGTACCCGTGAGCGTCAAAATTCAGGATGGGCGGCGCCGCGCGGTGACTGTCACTTGGAAGTGTTCCTAGCTGCTGGGCCGCTGCGCTGGGCGCCATCAGGAGCACAGACCCTGCGAAGGCGGGTACGAGAACAGCAGTCAGCCCGGATATGCCTGCGGGCCGGGGAAGTGTGCTGGAGAGCATGTCGAGAGCCTTTCCTTGAAGGAGTCCCCTGGAAACCGCGCAGATATCACTTAGAGCGACCATGTGAGTTCTCTCGGCTATCAGGATCGATCCCGACCCTAGGGCGGGCCGGACAGGGGCGCCAGCCGTGCTTCGCTATTCGGGTGCCCCTCGAGTCGGCAGCCGGGTCACCGGGCCGCTGAGCTTTGCCCCGCGACGTGGACACCCCTGACACTTGGATCTTGTAGATCCAGGAAGGGAAGTCCAGGTGGGACGTCCGTCGAAGTACTCGGACGAGTTCCGTCGTGATGCCGTCGCGCTGTACCGGGCCTCGGAGGGCCGGCGCACGTTCGCGGCGGTCGCGAAGGAGATCGGGGTCAACCACGAGACCCTGCGGAACTGGGTGCGGGCCGCCGGCGCCGAGCCGGCGCCGACCGGACAGGCGCCGAACGCGGATGAGCGGGCCGAGCTCGCGCGGCTGCGCAAGGCCGAGCGCGAGTGGCAGGTTGAGAAGGAGATCCTGCGCCGGGCAGCGGCCTATTTCGCACGGGAGATGAAGTGAGGGCCCACCGCTGGGACTTCATCTCCGCCCACGCCGGTGTGTTCGGCGTCCAGCGGTTGTGCGAGGTCCTGCGTGTCGCCCGTTCCGGGTACTACGCCTGGCGGGCCGGCGCCCGGGCCCGTGCCGACCGGGCGGCGGCCGAGACCGCACTCGTGAACGAGATCCGCGACGTCCACCAGGAGACGCAGGGTGTCTACGGGGTGCCGAGGGTGCACGCCGAACTGCGGGCCCAGGGCCGGGTGGTCAACCGCGAGCGGGTAGCCCGCCTGATGCGCGAGCACGGCATCGTCGGCCGCCACCTGCGCAACTGCCGCACGACGGTCCAGGACAGGAGCGCGCCACCTGTGCCGGACCTGATCGGGCGGGACTTCACGGCGGCGGGGCCCGATGTCCGGTGGGTCGGTGACATCACGTATCTGCCGGTCGGTGGCTCGTGGATGTACCTGGCCACCGTCATCGACCTGCACTCGCGCCCGCCTGGTGGGCTGGTCACTGGCCGACCACATGCGCACCGGCCTGGTCGCCGACGCGCTGGAGGCCGCGGTGGCCGCCCGCGGCGGCCGGGTCGGCGGCGTGGTCTTTCACTCGGACAGGGGGTCGCAAGGTGGATTCAACTGCTCGTCGCAACACCCTGATCTCGGAGGGCACCGACCTGTCCCGGTGGTCCGCCGAGGACCTCGAAGCCGTCGCCCTGGCGATCAATAACCGACCCCGCAAGATCCTTGGCTGGAAGACCCCGGCCGAGGTCTTCGAAGAGCAGCTACGCTCACTACAACAGCCCGGTGTTGCAACGACCGGTTGAACTCGCCCAATACGGCTCGGCCGAGTTCGCGAGACTCTGCCGGCTCCACGGTGTCCGGCGGAGCATGGGAAAGGTCGGCTCCAGCTATGACAACGCCGCCGCGGAGAGCTTCTTCGCCTCCCTGAAGCGGGAGTTGATGCACGGAGTGCGCTGGGCCAGCCAGGATCAGGCGAGGCTGGACGTGTTCCGCTGGATCTCCTTCTACAACGTCCGAAGGCGCCACTCCACGCTCGGCTACCTCAGCCCGGTCCAGTTCGAACAGCAGACAGCGGCGTCCCGTAGGATCACCCTCGCCGCATGAAACTCCGGTGTCCACGTCCCGGGGGAAGGCTCAATCCTGGCCGACACCGCGACCTCGGTCACCGTCCGCACCCCCGCCGGATCGGGCGCGGTCCCCGTCACCGTCACCACCCCGGGCGGCACCGCCGTCTTCGGCACCTTCTACTACCTCCCCGCCCCGCTGCTGACCGGAATCACCACCAACGGCGGCGAACCCGCCATGGGCCCCTACACCGGCGGCGGCACCGCGGTCATCACCGGGACCAACCTGGCCGCAGCCACCTCGGTGCGCTTCGGCTCCCGAACGGCCACCATCGAGTCCGCCACCGACACCGCCGTCACCGTCACCTTCCCCGCCGTCCCCTCCCCCGGACCGGTGCCCGTCACCGTCATCACCCTCGGCGGCAGCGCCGGCGGCCTGACCTTCACCTACCTCGACACCCCCACCGTGACCGGCGCCAGCCCCGCCTCCGGACCCACCCCATGGCAGCCCTACGACACCACCTAACAAAGCACTACTAGTGTCCTGCGCCGGAGATCCGTCGGCAGAAGCGGGCGAGGGAGTCGAGGATCTCATCGGCGGTCTTGGTCCAGGTGAACGGCTTGGGGTCC
>NZ_JBFAJO010000190.1:0-3606 GCF_040655255.1 Kitasatospora sp. NPDC050463 | reverse complement strand
ACGACGGCGCAGCTCAGGCGGGTAGGAGGAGGGACGTGCCATGACTCGAATCCTTACACGAAATCGAGTCTCCACTGAACACGGGGCGGTTCAGTGGAATGAGGTCCTGCCGACGAACATGCCGGGACGTTGGCCGACGCAGGCGAAGTACTCGCGTTCGCTCATCTCCGAGAGCGGTTTCATGTCCCCTCCGTGGCCGGTCATGGTCAGGAGCCGTCGTTGGTGGAGTGGAAAACGGCCTCGGCGATCTCGCGCACGCGATCCCGGGTGATGCCGGTCCTCTGTTCGACGGCGAGGGGGTGGTCAGTGGGTTCGAGCTCAATGAAGGGGCGCTGACCGATGGGCCTGGTGTGGAGGTGGGTCTTCAGGTTGATGGTGCTGGGCGAATAGATGGGAAGCTCGGTGGTCAGCCAGCCGAAGTACGGCTTCTCGGATTCGCGCCCTGGTGTGTCCCAGAGGTCTGCGGCGCGGGAGAAGTTCTCGCGGCTCAGGGAGACCCAGACGCCCCAGGAGAAGACGTTACTGCTGCCGATGACCGGTATCTCGATCAGGCCCTTGACGAAGTAGTGCTGTGCTTTGATGACGCACTGATCCGATGAGAGCAGGCAGTCGGGGGCCTCGTCGAAGCTTGGATCCCAGACGTAGGGGGCCGTTGTCGAGTAGTTCATCGGCGGCTCTGTGTGGTGCTCGCCGCAGCACGTGCAGGTGAATCCGTGATCGCTGGTCATGGGCTAAGCCTAGTAATGAATTCCGACACCCAGCCGGGCGGTGTGTTCAGTATTCAGGGGGTATGGGATGAATTGAGGTCGGGTGCTTCTGCGTCTCTCAGCAGCGTCGCGAAGGTGTCCATCCGTTTGACGAGGTTGACCAGGGCGTCACGCAGCCAGGGCCCGGTAGTGGAGCGCGGCTGGTAGTCGAGCGGGATGAGGCGTTCGAACTCGGCCGAGATCCGCTCCCCGGCCTGGTCGGGCGAGGACCGCGTTAGTCCACGGAGGACCGGCGAGAACGCCAACGTCATGAGCTTGGCGATTTGCGGGTAGCGGGAGGCTCTCCGGAACCGGTAGTGGCGATCGGAGTGGACTGGGACGGCGTGACGTGGAGGATCCATGTGATTGGCCTCGCAGAGACGGTTCAGTAGTTCGTCGGCCTCAGCGCGAACCAGGGCCCGTCGGTCCAGGTCGCCGAAGAAGCCGTGGCACCACTCGTAGCAATCGGCGACCAGTAGCTCTCCGTATTTCTCTTCCAGTCGGTTGACGACGCGTTGGGCATGGACGACCTCGGGAACCGGGGTGAGGTCGATCTGCTGGTCGATGATGGCGACGCCGTCCTTGAGCCAGATGCCGTGGTGGAGGCAGACGTTGTCGTAAGAGGCAAGGAGATAGACGTGGACCTCCTTCCTGCCGCCGGCCCGCCAGACACAGCAGCGGCAGGCGAAACGGGTGTTGGCCAGTTGGACGCGAAGGCGTGGGGCGATCTGCGGATCGTATTTCCGTAGCTCCGGGATGGCCCAGACCAGGCTGGTGCGGGGTTGGCTGGTGAGGATCTCCAGCAGTTCCAGCTCGTTGAGCTGGCAACGCAGCCAGCGGGAGGGGGAACGGAGGAACGTGGTGGTGACGCGATTTGCCGAGGCGAGGCGGCTGAAGTAGGAGTTCAGGGTCTCGTTGGGGAAGGGCGTGACGGTGATGGGCAGGGGCCGGACGAGGACCGGGGCGAACGGCAGGGAGGTAGCCAGCCTGGGATCTTGTGGCTGACTCATCCGGTCTGCCCGGCCGCGTCGTTGCGGTAGTGGCGCTCGCTGGCGTGGTCGACGCGGATGGCGTTCAGCTGGCGGCGCGTGATGCGCTCGCTGCCGTCCAGGATGGCGGAGATGGCGGCTGCCCGGACCAGGTGGGAGAGGCTGCCGATCATGCCGCCGGTGCGTTGGTGGAGATACTTCGACAGCTCCGCCAGAGTCCCGGGCTTGTAGTGGTGCAGCCGGAGTGTGGCCTCCATCGTGGCCACCAGACCTTCCCATTCGGGGTTCAGCGGGAAGGGACCGGTGTGCAGGAGCGTGCAGCGGCCAGCGAGCTGGTCGCCGCGGATTCCGGTGAACAGGCCGGAGTGCTCGACGTCGATGCCGGCGTAGACGAACGTGGCGGGCAGGTGCTCGGTGAAGTACTTGAGGTGGTCGGACAGTTCCTCGCCCGCGGTGGTCGCGAGGTTCATCAGGTGGATCTCATCGACGAGCACGAGCTCCGTGCGGGCCTCGATGAGGACCTGGCAGACGGCGCTGGTGATGTCGGCGGTGTTGTGGTGCCGGCTGATCGTCGGAAGCCCCAGGAAACGGGCGAACTCCACCGCGAGTTTGCGCGGCGACCCCTTGGGCGGTGCGGTCACGTAGACGACCGGGATCCGCCGCCCGTCGGGATAGCGCTGCCGGACCCGTAGTTCGTGCAGGCGGCCGAGCTGCTTGAGCGCGGTGGTCTTCCCGGTGGTCCGCAGGCCGGAGATGATCAGGCCGCGGCGGGCGCCCTCCTCGCGCCGGTTGAGCAGGGTCAGCAGACGCCCCTGATGGGCGACGGCCTTGACGGTGGAGGTGCGGACGACCTGGAGTTCGGAGTGGTAGTCGATGCGGGCCTCGTCGTAGTCGGCGCGCTGGTCGTCGTCCATGGCTTCCCACCGGCCCGGCTCGGCGAGGTGGAAGGCCGCAGGGTCCTTCTCGACGAACCGCCGCCAGCCGGTCACAGTGGTGGGCGGTTCGATGCGTTCGTCGCCGCGCGGAGCCGGGCTGTCCTCGGCGGGCTGGCTCACCATCGTCGTTTTGCCTCCTCACGGGCGTCGAAGATGCCCAACGGCACCACCTCGGCCAGCTTCTCGTCCGTCTCGCCGTTCTCGGCTGGGTTGGGGGCTGGCTGCGGCCCGGGCTCGGGACGCGGCCAGGCGGGCGTGCTGGTGGCCCGGGTGCGGGCGGCGACCTTGCGGTCCCGGCGTTCGGCGATACCGCCCTTGCCTCGGCGGGCGCGAGCCGGTGGGTTCTGTGGTCCGTCGGCTGCCCGGTCGAGCAGCTCGACCGCGGCCTGGGCGACCTCGTCCTCGTTGGGCTTGCGCAGGTGGCGCTCGCTGAGCACCTGGTGGGCGCGGTCCCAGACGAGTTCTCCCATCGGGACCGGAGCGGTGCGAAGGTGGCGCCAGGTCGCGGTGATCCAGCCGGTGCCGCGGTGGTTGCGGACCCAGACGCAGGAGATGTCGTAAGGGTCGTAGTGCACCTGCCAGCGGCGGCCGTCCGGCCCGGCGCCCGAGGGCTGCCGGATGAGTGCGGGCGAGTCGTAGGTGCGGTTGTTGATGCGCACGCCCGTCGGGCTGACGACCCGCCACTCGTAGGGCATTAGCTGGATGTACTCGTCGGTGCTGAGCGGGACCGGGACGTATCCGGCCGCCGACACCAGCGCGGCGTACTTCTCGTTCGGGCTCAGCGGACGGCTTGCCATCAGGGGATCCCGCAGCCCGTCGTGCGGGCGATGCTGCCACTTCGCTTTACCGACCGTGATTTGTGCTGTTCGTGATGTCCGTTCGAGTCTGTGGCGTGGACGTCATGGGCTCGTTTACCGACTGGGTTCAGGACGTTCG
>NZ_JBFAJO010000189.1:0-3687 GCF_040655255.1 Kitasatospora sp. NPDC050463 | reverse complement strand
CACCCATCGAGTTCGAACAGCGGCACCACGCCCCGGCTAAACTCTCCCTCGCGGCATGAAACCCCTGTGTCCACACTCCAGGGGACACCTCAGTCTTGTACCGCTCGCCGGAGGACAGCGCCAACAGCCGGGCGTCCGTGTCATAGGTGGTCAGCCCCAGCGTGACACCCTGCCCCAAGCCGGTATTGGCACTGCTGAGCGGCGAGTAACCCAGGACCAACGGCAACGACGGCCCGAGGTTTCGATTGCCGACCAGATTCCCCAACACGACCTGGACATTGAACAATCCCGTACGGGGATCCACGCCCCCCGTCACCGCACTCGCGAAGTTCCCGGCCTGCGTGAAGAACGACGGTGTTGAACTCATACTGGGCCCCCGATAGAGACAGACAGCAGGAGAAATCGACCGTGCCGAAATGCGGTTTCCCGCGCCCGCTCCCCACAGGCACGCATCCACAGGACACCACAGACGGGCTCCGCATACGACCCGAGCGGCTCTCACCAGAGTGCCGCACCGTCGTCCTCCGCGTCGCTGGAACGCGCGGATTGGCTGGTTCCGGTAGCCCGGCGAGGGCCCGGCCATTCTGGTTCCGGCCAGAACGATCAAGGGATTCAGCCGAGCCTGACCGCCGGCACCAGGGCCGTTGCGGTCGGGGCCGGGTCACGTCGGTGCGTCGTACACATCGAGCCGCGAGCCACCACTCCTCGGTCAGAAGTTCACCCCGGGACCACCGATGGGGAAGCGCCGACCACGACCGGCACAACCTTGCCACCGTCCTGGCCCAGTCCGGCCTGCCGGAGCCCGCCCCCGGGTCTCCCGGGCGAATACCGCTTGCCGTTTCCCGCTTTTCGAGGTCCTCCCACCCAGGCAGTAACCTCGGCCGGACACCTGCACGGCCGCCGTCCTCTGGCACCCAGAACACCTTCCAGCCTGCCAACGAGCACCCCTTCGGATCGCCTTCAACAGGCACATCAATAGGGAACTCAAGTTCGACGACGAGTACGTGCCTCGGCCCTGCGTTGTTCACCCGACTGAGGCCGTTGAGTACCCGAGCCCGCGGCCTCCCCCGCGTCGGCGGCCCGGTGCAGCGCCGCGAGCTCGGCCGTGCGCTGCGCCTGGTCCTCACCGTCATGGGCTTCGGTCTCGTCGTCGGTGGGGGAGTGCAGCGGCAGCGCGGACAGCGGAGGTCGGGTAGCGGGGTCACGTTGCCGTGACCCCGCCCCCTCAGAACCGGGCGAGCGGCTGTTCACCGCACCCGGCTCAAGCGGGCCTTCGGCCGCTCGTGTCACGGTGTCTTCTCCGGTCTCCAGCGTGGAGCTGCTGGTGGCATTGCGTGTGGATGACTTCGAGGTTGGTCGGGTGGTCGCCTCCACCGTTGCTGCGGTACTGAAGGTGATGGGCGTTGATTCCCCGCAGCGATGCGGTGAACCACTTCGCCCAGTCGCTCACCTCGTCGGGGTCGTACCCAGCTCCTTCGATCAGGTCGGTACCGCACCTCGGGCACAGACCCTTCTGACGCACTGCGAGCCACCAGATCCGTTTTGACTCCAGGCTCTGTAGTCCCGCAATGCGCTTCCGGGCCCTCTTGGCCCAGTATTCGGCCAGCTCTGCGTCATCTTTCGACGCATCACCCCGGACGATCCTGTGATACTCGATGGTCGTCCAGGCGAAAAGGCGGAGACACTTCTCCGGAGATCCGAAGACCCATCTGTACCTCGGTTTCTCCTTATTGAAGGGTCCCCAGTACCTCTTCGCAATCCATCCGTCCGGCTTGCTCGGGTGGCGCCTTCGCGCCCACGTTCGCAATTCCTGGTAGGTGTAGGCGTCTAGCTGGCTGAATGCCTTGCCTGAGTTCGCGGAGCGGTAGTAGGCAGCCCAGCCTCTGGTGTACGGCGACAGTGCTGTAACCAGTAGCTCCGGGGATGATCCCCGGTGCTTGCGGATGGTCTCCTTGATCCGTTTTCGCGCCCGCGACAGTGCTTCCTTGCTTGGTTGGATGACCGTCCTGTGTCCGTGCCGTCTGATGTTGAACCCGAGGAAGTCGATTCCTTCCGTGAGGTGGGCGATTCTCGTCTTGTCCTCGTTGAAGGAGACCCCTCGTGGTTCAAACCAGTCCGTCAATTGCCGGACACACCACTCGGCCTTTTCTGCCGAGACGGTCAGGATGACGAAGTCATCGGCATACCTCGCAAGGGTGGTGTCGGCGTGTTTCCACTCCCCGTGGGGGCGGTTTGCGCCGATCACCTTTTCCATCCCGTGCAGGGCAACATTCAGTAGCAACGGGCTGATAACCCCTCCCTGAGGAGTGCCCTCCCTTGTGCTGCTGTAAGTCCCCTGCTCGATCACCCCTGCTCTCAACCATCCAAGGATCTGTCTGCGGGCTGGAAACAGCCCGATTGAGTCCATGATGTGCTGATGGCTGATCCGGTCGAACGCCTTCGACAGGTCCGCGTCGACGGCGTACAGCCGCTTGGCGCTGGCACGAGGCGGAACAGCCTTGTACAGCAGGGTGACGGCGTCATGGGCTGACCGGCCGGGGCGAAAGCCGTAGCTTCCCGACTCGAACCGTGCCTCCCACTCCGGCTCCAGGGCGTTCTTCACCCTGGCCTGATCCGCACGATCCCTTAACACAGGGATGCCGAGCGGCCTGGTTTTGCCTTTCGCCTTCGGGATGTTCACACGCCTTACTGGCTTCGCTGGGATGCTCGGGTCGGCAAGGATCTGCTTCGCGAGCTGCCCGCGCTTCTCAGGGGTAAGCGCAACTTCCCCGTCGATGCCAGCGGTCTTCCTTCCGGTGCTTTTCTGCGCGACCCGTTTTACACTGGTCAGAGTGTTTGCGCGGGAGCGCAGCATCAGCCTTTGCAGGTTGCGCACCTGCTTCAGATCACCGTTCCTTGCGGCCCTGTAGATCCTCTGTCGCAGTCGCTTTACATCATTCTCTGCCGAACGCCAGTCGATGCTCGCCCAGAATTCTGCGTCACCCATGTCGGCGCGGAGGATGTCCACGGGTCCGTTCGTTGGGTGAATGCCGACGGATCTCCCCGTCATCAGTTCCCCTCCGTCCAACTTGCGCCGTGGTCCAAGCTGCCTGCCACACTTCACTACACATGGCCTACCTGACGCACGTCAGCGTCCTTTCGAACCCACCCACATGGGGTGGTATCTGCCGAGTTGTTTCCGGGTGGGGTGAGTCCCGTGAAGTCCCGGCGCTTCCTCTTGGCTTTCGCCTGGCAGCATTTGCTTCTTGCGTCATCCTGTCCCGCACGGGATTTCCTCCTTTGTTGCCTCCGGACTACCAGGTGACTAGTCCTGGACCCGTACGGGGTTTCCACGTTCCACAGCCCGTAGTTACGACCGGGGTGGGCCCCTCCTCTGAACCGACCCCTACGGAGACCTTCGAGAGCCGTGTCCTCATAGGCTCCCTCGTATTGCCGACTTTCAATGGCATGGGGGTTGACCGCCCGATTGCTTACCAGCGGCGGCTGCATGTTACGGCCCTTTACTACAGAGGTTCATTTGCATTGGCCCGTCCGGTCTTCCCCTTCGCCTGTACTGAACTTGATTGCGTGATGTCGGCTGTTGCTGAGCTCGGCCGTCCATGATCAGTCCGGTCTCGGTGAGGCAGGCGTCGATCAGATGGGCTCGGTACTGGATCTTCTTGAGCTTGCGCTTGACGGTCCTGGTGA
>NZ_JBFAJO010000188.1:0-3880 GCF_040655255.1 Kitasatospora sp. NPDC050463 | reverse complement strand
CGCCGCCCTGCGCGTACCTCATGCCCCAGGGCTACCGGATCCACAGCCCCACCGTCAGGCGAACAGCCCCGACATCACCCAATCAAGTTCAGTACCAGCTCGACCGTGACACCCGGATCAGTCAGGCCATGACCGAACTCGGCTTCCGGAAGCGAGGACGGATCATCGTCGAACGCCTCAACCAGGCCTTCGATCACTCTCAGCAGTTCGTGGACAAGGAGCACATCTGATGGCCCTGCTCGATCCCATGACCATCCAACGCATCGCGCGACTCGTCGTGGACATGGACGGCCCCTTCGAACGCCCCGGCTACCAGCTCGCCGAGCTGCTGAAACGAGCGGCATGGCCGGTGTCCGTCGAGTACGACGGCACGGCGCGGGTGTCCTGGCTGACCGAGACGATCACGGAGTCGGCCAGTGACGAAGCCGCCGTCAGCCGCTTCCTGGGTCGTATCTGCGACCCGCTGGAGTACGACGACGGCATGGCGTCCGCCGACCTACTCCGGCAGGGTCTCAACCAGATCCTCGCCGCAGAGCAACTGTCGATCACTTACGTTGGCGGCCGCCCGATGGTGGGTGCGCTCGGCCAGGACGGCCGCTCGACCACCTTCAGTCCGCCTGAGGACTTGGAGGCACGTGTCCGACGACTGGTCAGCAGCGACGAGATCACGCGTCAGCTCATGCAGCGAGTGAACGAGACTCGTATCTGCGCGGACAACGGAGCGTACGTCTTCGCTCTCATCGGCATCGGAAGCTTCACCGAAGGTCTACTGCTCGATGTGCTGACCAAACGCGACCCGAGCCTGGCCCAGGGGTTCCCGAATCCCAACGGAGGAAGGCCGGTGCTGGCGGCCAAGGCCAGCCTCGCACTGCTACTGGATACCGCACGGTCCCGAAGCTGGATTCAGGTCGACGCTCACGACTTCATGAAAATCGTCCGCGAGTACCGCAACTTCGTCCACCTTCGTCAGCAGCGAGAACGCGGGATCGATCCCGATCACGACACCGTCATGATGTGCTGGGGCCCGGTCCTCGCCGTCCTCAACGATCTCGAGTCGAGCCGCCTGGACTGACCACTGCCCGGCATATCGCACCTGGTGGACAGCGATCAGGTCACAGCACCAACCGCACGACGTCTCCTGCGCCTCGCAGAACATGATGTCGTCCGGCCTTCGGCCAGCCGACCATCGACCAACTCCTGTGTTTCCTAAGGCCATTGGAATTACCACGAACCGCGGAGTGTCAGTCCGCTCCGTACACTAGAGCCACGAGTACGTCGTCGAGTGTTTCCGCCGAGTTGAAGGCGAGGCCATGTCCGACTCCTCCGTTCCACTCCCCCGCCCTCGTAGGTCCTCCCGACGTTCGAGGTCCCGTATTGTCAGCCAAGACCGTTTTAGTCGCACGGAGTTGCTCACCGATCGGCTGCTGATCCAGGTGGACGCGTCCCGGGTGGGGTTCGTACGGGACCAGCTGGACCCCACCCGCAGCGGGCTCGTGATCAGTGGACCGAAGGCCCTCCGGAAGGCGTCGGAGCTGCGGGACGACGACTACGCAGGCGTGCTCATCGCCGACCCGGCTTTCTACGAGAACGCCGTCGCGACAGCGAGCGAGCCATTCCTCTCGCGAACCGACGAGCTGCCCACAGCAGATCCGCTCGGCCAAGCAGTCCAGGAGCAGCTCGCCGTCGGCGCGACGGCGGCGCTCACGCCGACTGGATACCTCCGAGCCGGGGACACGGCCGCCGCACGAGCGGCTGTACGCGATGTGGTGGCGCGGGAGGACCCCCGGATCGTACTCACCCTCCCGATCGACGTCGGCTGGCTGCACGACGACCTGGTCGGTCGCCTCATCGAAGAAGTGAGCGCGGCACCGGGTATGAAAGCCGTCATGCTCGGTGGCCAGTTGGACCCGCTGGCGAGTTTCCCCGACGCGCTGGCCGGGCTGGCGCGGGTACTGACCGAGGTACCGGGAACCGCGCTGCTGCGGGCCGATCTCGCGGCGTTCGGAGCACTGGCACGGGGCGCGGTGTTCGCCGCCTACGGGCTGTCTGGGCGTTTCCGGCACGTCGTCCCGCCCGGTGAGCCTGCGAAGAGTTCCGGGTTCGCCGACTCCCCGGCCGTACTGTTCCCCGAGTTGATGGCCCTGTTCCTCGGCAAGACCCTCGCCCGCCGTTTCGCCGCGACGCACGCACCTGTATGCGAGTGCGCTGCCTGTGGACATCGGGCGTTGGACAGCTTCCCGAGCAACCGCGACGTCCGGTCGGCAGCACAGCACAACACGGCCGTACTGATGTCCTGGCACCAGACGATGCAGACCCTAGAGGCTGGGCCAGAGCGCCAGCGGTGGTGGCAGGAGCGCTGCCGAGCCGCAGTGGACCGGTATCCGCTTGTCAATGCCGCCGTCCAGCAGCCGAACGGCTTCAAGGTCCCGCCGCAATTGCTGAGGTGGTCCCTCCTCGATGCCGCGCCCTCGGCACCGGCCGGCGCGGGAGCCGACTGACGGGCGGACGGACGGCTCATACCAGTCGTCCGTACAGCTCCTCGACGAAGTGCCAGGCCGCGGAGGTGTGCCGCTGTGGCCGGTACGCCTCGGGTTCCAGAGCGATCCGAATCCTGTCCGGCTCATTCACGAGCACGCCGATGCCGTAGAAGGCGGCCTCCGCCAGGATCTCGTCCAACCGTACGTGCGGGACCTCGTCGAGCAGGACAGCCCGGCGGCAGAACGGTGCGAACCGGCCTGCTCGTTCCAGACCCGTCCGCCAACCGGCGGCCCGAACAACCGCGAGGTCAACAACGAGCGGCCGGACCGCCCGGCGCGTCACCAGATCCGTTTCCCATTCGGCAGCTCCTCGCGGGAGGTCACGAACCTCGGCCTGGTCCGGGAGGGAACCTACCGGGACCGGAAGACCGACCGGAAGGCCGAGCAGGCACTCCAGCACGGGGATGCTGTCCAGCCGCTCGGCACCAACCGCCTGCCGCCTACGGCGCTCGGCCTCATCGACCCGATAGAGCAGGAGGGCGCGGGCGCCCAGGACCGAGAACACGGCGGCTTCACTCTCCGAAGACACCTGCGGCAACGCCGCTTCGCGTACCGAGCGCCACGCCGCGGGATTCGCCAAACCTGCCATGGGTGCCACCCTGCCCTACCGGCTGGTGTGACGGCCAGGAACTCCCCCGCTCGAACCCCGTACGAGGTAGACATCGTTGACGATGGCAAGCAACTGGAGGCCGGATCCTCGACGACGCGGGGCTTTCGCTCATCGGGCGCGGGCGGGCCCGCCCCCGATGAGGACGGAATGGTCTGGAGCACATCGCAGCCGGGATCGCCCGGCCCTGAGCCCCGCTCTGACGCACGAGGCTCACCAATTCCCCGTTGCGGGCCTCGGAACCGCAAGACGGCCCGTCGGCACGCAACAGACCGACGGTTAACCATTAGCAATGGGCTGTGAACCTGTCGAACACCCTGTCTTATGCGCAGTGTCTGGGGTACGGCTGCTGCAGGCCGCACCGTACGGATGGCCTCTCGGCCATTACCGAGAGGCCATACACACCACAGCAAACTAATCCCAACTACGCCTGCTTGTTAGCTCGATGAGCGGTCATCAGGTCGCGGTACCAGGCGTACGAGGCCCTGGGCGTGCGCTCCTGCGTCTCGAAGTCGACATGCACCAGGCCGAATCGCTGGTGGTAGCCCTCAGCCCGTCGAACACCCTGTCACCTTACTGGCCTGCCAGGCTGTCCTGAGGTGACCCCCGCGGTGTGGACACACCTGACAATGGATCTTGTTAGTCCAGGAAGGTGAAGATCTACATGGCGAGGCCATCGAAGTACAGTGCGGAGTTCCGGTCGGACGCGGTGGCGTTGTGGCGGGCCTCGGCGGGA
>NZ_JBFAJO010000187.1:0-3970 GCF_040655255.1 Kitasatospora sp. NPDC050463 | reverse complement strand
TGCGTGACGGGAGGCGCTCGGCATCTGGACCGTCGCCGACTCCTGGAAGGTCAAGCGGATCCGCAACCGCGCGGACGTCCTGATCGGCCCCTGTGACGTGCGCGGAAACCCGACCGGCGAGTCGTTCCCGGCCACCGCCGAGATCCTCGGTCCCGAGCGCACCGCCGCCTACCGGACGCTGCTGCGGCAGAAGTACGGCCTGCTCGGCGTCCTCACGCTGCTCGGCAGCCGGCTGCGGCGCGGCGAGCGCGGCACCGTCGGCATCCGACTCACCCTCACGGGCTGACCCCGGCCCGAGGCCGCACCCCGGGGTCCCCACCGCACACGGACGGTTCGTCCGGTGCATGCCAGTCGAACTGTTCTTCCGTTGTACGTCTGGTCGTTCGCCAGAGCGCGCGGTATGGCACAGGTGGCGTTGCTACAACACACAGCGCCCGACCATCCACTGCATGCTCGTCAGGAGGACGTCCATGCGGCGAACCGATCGAGTCCGGCTCCGCGCCCTGGCGGTGGCATCCGCCGCCGTCGCGGGAGCGCTCATAGCCCTGCCGGCCGGCCCCGCGCAGGCGGTGTCGGCGGACATCGTGATCAGTCAGGTGTACGGCGGCGGCGGCAACTCCGGCGCCCCGTACACCAACGATTTCGTCGAGCTGTACAACCGGGGCACCGCGCCGGTCTCGGTCGCCGGCTGGACCGTCCAGTACGCCTCGGCAGGCGGGTCGTCCTGGTCGAGGACCACCCTGTCGGGCACCATCGCCCCCGGCAAGTACTACCTGGTGCAGGAGGCGGCCGGGGCCGGCTCCGGCGCCGCACTCCCGACACCGGACGCCACCGGCACCATCGCGCTGAGCGCCACCAGTGGCAAGATCGCGCTGGTCACCAACGGCACCGCGCTGACCTGCTCCGCCGGCTGCGCCACCCAGCCGGGCGTGAAGGACTTCGTCGGCTACGGCTCCTCCGCCAGCTCCGCCGAGGGCCCGCCGACCGGCAACCTCGCCAACTCCACCGCCGCGCTGCGGGCCGGCGGCGGCGCCACCGACACCGACAGCAACGCGGCCGACTTCGCCGTCACCGCGCCCGCCCCGCGCAACTCCTCCTCCGGCGGCGGGACCGGCGGCGGCACCCGGATCCACGACGTCCAGGGCGCCGCCAGAACCTCCCCGCTGGCCGGCAGCGCGGTCAGCGCCCTGCCCGGCCTGGTGACGGCGGTCGGCCCGAGCGGCTTCTGGTTCCAGGACCCGCAGTCCGACGCCGACCCGGCCACCAGCGAGGCCCTGTACGTCTACACGGCGGGCGCGCCCGGCGTGGCGGTCGGCGACTCGGTGACGGTCGGCGGCACGGTGAGCGAGTACCGGCCGGGCGGCACCGGCGGGACCACCAACCTCACCATCACCGAGCTGACCGCCCCGAGCGTCACCGTCCTCGCGCACAACGCCGCGCTGCCCGCCGCCACCCTGGTCGGCGCCGGCGGCCGGGTGCCGCCGGCCGCGGTGATCTCCAGCGTCACCACCGGCGACGTCGAGACGGCCGGCAACTTCCAGCCAGCCACCGACGGCCTGGACTTCTGGGAGTCGCTGGAGGGCATGCGGGTCCAGCTGAACGACGCCGCCGTGGTCGGCCCGACCAGCAAAGTCGGCGAGATCCCGGTCGTCCCGCAGGGCTCCACCACCCGCACCAGCCGCGGCGGCATCCTCCTCCAGGCCGCCGACGGCAACCCCGAGCGGGTCCTCCTGGACGACGTGCTCGCCCCCACGCCGACCGCCAACGTGGGCGACACGCTGTCCGGCGCCACCGTCGGCGTCCTCGACTACTCCTTCGGCAACTTCAAGCTGCTGGTCACCTCGACCCCGGTGGTCGCCTCCGGCGGCCTCGCCCAGGAGACCACCGCCGCGCCGGCCGCCGCCGAGCTCGCCACGGCGACCTTCAACGTCGAGAACCTCTCCCCGAACGACCCGCAGAGCAAGTTCGACGGCCTGGCCGCGGCGGTCGTCAACAACCTCCGCTCGCCCGACCTGATCGCCCTGGAGGAGATCCAGGACAACACCGGCGCGACCGACAACGGTGTGGTCGCCGCCGACCAGACGCTGGCCCAGCTCACCGCCGCGATCAGCGCGGCCGGCGGCCCGTCCTACTCCTACCGCCAGATCAACCCGGTGAACGACCAGGACGGCGGCCAGCCGGGCGGCAACATCCGCCAGGTGTTCCTCTTCCGCACCGACCGGGGTCTCACCCTCACCGACCGCCCGGGCGCCGGCTCCACCACCGCCAACTCGGTGGTCAACAACGGCGGCACCCCGGCCCTCGCCTACTCCCCCGGCCGGATCGCCCCCGCCGACTCCGCCTTCAACGCCAGCCGCAAGCCGCTGGCCGGCGAGTTCCGCTGGAACGGCCGTGATCGCCAACCACTTCAACTCCAAGGGCGGCGACCAGCCCCTCTTCGGCCGCTACCAGCAGCCGGCCCGGCCGTCCGAGACCCAGCGGCACGCCCAGGCCACCGTGGTGAAGAACTTCACCGACCAGCTGCTCGCCGTCGACCCGAACGCCTCGGTGATCGTCCTCGGTGACCTCAACGACTTCGAGTTCTCCCAGACCGCCGACCTGCTCACCGCGGGCGGCTCCCTGGTCGACCTGCCCCGCACCCTCCCCCTCGCCGAGCGCTACACCTACGTCTACGAGGGCGACTCCCAGGTGCTCGACCACATCCTGATCTCCCCCTCGCTCGCCGCCAAGGCGTACAGCTACGACATCGTCCACCTCAACAGCGAGTTCGCCACCCAGCTGAGCGACCACGACCCCCAGGTCGTCCGCATCCCGCTGCCGTAGCCACCTCAGCCGCCCCGGTGCCGGCCCCTCGACCGGAGGCCGGCACCGGGGCCGTCTCAGGCCAAAGTTGAGACACGGTCAAATGACTTGGTCACAGGGGTGAGACAGGTTCTGGGACACCTCGGGTGACACGGACCGTCCCGTTCACCCGTTCGGATCGTGACAAGCTCCTCCGGTTCCCCGGGACCGCTCCCGGAGCACCTCGAAGAGATCCGAACGGAGAACCATGAGCATCACCCGCAAGCTCTCGACGGCCGCCGCCGCTCTCGGCCTGGCTGCGGCCGCCGTCATCGGCACCAGCACCGCCGCCGACGCCTCGACCTCGGCCCCCTACATCGGCCGCGGCTACTCGGAGTACGGCTCGGGCGTGTGGTGCGTCCAGCACATGCTCAACCACAACATCAGCGCCTACGGCGGTGTCTCGGAGGACAGCGTCTGGGGCCCGAAGACCGAGGCCGCCGTCAAGGACTTCCAGCGGTCGCTCGCGGTCAACGAGCCAGGGCTGAAGGTCGACGGCATCGTGGGCCCCCGCACCGGCTGGTGGCTGCTGTACTTCAACAACGACGGCTACGGCTACAGCCACACCGGCGGCGGCGACGGGTACTGCGTCTCCTACGTCCCCTCCTCCTTCTAGGCCCGTACTTCGCGGGTGGCTGTTTCAGGTCTGTGGCCAGCGGGTTTGTGTGATGTCGGTGTCGAGGAGGTCGAGGAGGTGGAGTTGGACGCCGCGGTTGATCTGGACGGTTGGCGGGTCGGTGACGTTGCCGATCCGCAGGGTGAGTTCGCCGAGGTGGTAGAGGATCATCCGGCCGGTGGGGCGGACCCGGCGGTTGTCCGGATAGAGACCGGTCATGGTCTCTTCGGGGCCCAGAGCGCGTCTGACCTGCCGCTCGATCGGAGGTGACCGCGAGCCCGGCTTGGACCTGTTTCAGGTCCAGGCGCCGGTCCTTGGGATGCCCGTTGCAGGCGATGAGCGGGTACCTCTCGTCCTGGTCCCCGGCGGGGAAGGCGCCGTGGACGGACATGCTGGTCATGTCCCAGTGCAGCCGGGAGACGTCGATCCCGAACTCGGTGATCGCCCGGGCGCCGACGGCGCCCGCGATGGCCTCCAGCTTCGGGGCGATCGCGTCCAGGGCGCGGGCCAGGC
>NZ_JBFAJO010000186.1:0-3981 GCF_040655255.1 Kitasatospora sp. NPDC050463 | reverse complement strand
GAGCCCATCTGATCGACGCCTGCCTCACCGAGACCGGACTGATCATGGACGGCTGAGCTCAGCAACAGCCGACATCACGCAATCAAGTTCAGTACGTGGAGCACATCTTCGAGTCCGTCGCTTTGGGCGTGCCCGCCCGCATGCTGGGGCGCGCACTCAACTCCGGGCGGTCTCCGATCCCGTCGCCTGGCGGCGGGGAGTGGCAAGCGTCCACCATCTCGAAGATGATCTGGCACCCGGTGTACGAGGGATGGCAGGTGAGCGTGGCGCAGGGGGCCGTCACTGGCGAGGACGCGGTCTACCGGCACCCTGTCACCGGCGAGCGCATCAGCGTGCTGGCTGAGGGCGCCAAGCCGATAGCACCGGAGATCGTCCGGAAGGCGCGCGCGGCTCTGCGAGGGCACCTGAGGTACGAGGAGCAGCCGAGTAGCAAAAAGTACCACCTTCTGACCGACCTCACACGGTGCCGGGGTTGTAAGGGTGCCGCCAGTGGTGGGCGGAGTCACGTGTGCGCGAGGCATGGGGCGGGGAAGTTCTGCCCGGACCCGGTGAGCGTCACGCGGACGACGCTGGAAAAACACGTGACGCTGGCGTGGTTCGACCGCATGAACGCCGGAGACGAGACCGATCCTCTTCTGTGGATTGCCGCGGAGCGTTACGCGGGCCTGCAGAACCCGGAGACGGCAGAGGAGCTGGCCGACGCCCTGGCTGCTCAGAAGACGGCCGAGCAGCGTGTGCAGCGCATCGCGGACCAGCAGGCGGCGGGCATGTACGACCCGCCGTTCGATGTCCACCTGCCTCGCATCCAGGCCGAGGCGCGCGTAGCCCTCCAGACGGCCCTGGACCGCGTGGCCGCGCTCGCCCCGAAGAAGCTCGACATCGGGTGGCTACTGGAACATGAACAGATCAGCGAGGCGTGGGAGAACGCGGACCACGCACTACGGCGGGACCTGCTCCGATTGGTCATCCGGCGCCTGGTCGTCGCCAGGGGCGCGCGGGGAGACAATCGGTTCGACCCGACCCGCGTGGAAATCCACTGGCTTGATCAGCCGGACCCGTGGGCACCCGCGGAGCCTTCGTCGTCCGCAGCCTGATAGAGCACCCCATAGCGTGAACAAGGCGCACGTTCAACGGATCAAGGTCCGCTGGGCGTGCTGCCTTTCGCCTGTACTCCACTGGCTGGACGAGCCAGTCTCCTGAGCGTCCCAGGCTGAAGTCCTGTTTCTAGCCGGAGCCCGATGGGTCAAGTAATCAAGGGGCGACGAAACTGGCTCGGGTCAGGAAGATTGGCGACATTTTCGTTGTCGGACCTCACAGCCGTTAGGAACGCAGAGCCGACCTACCAGAGAAGCGCGGCCTCACCAAGCTGCTGTTTCCGTGGATCATCAGGGGCTCCTGCTCCACGGACTCTCGGAGGTCTCGTTGTTCTTCGCGGTGTCGGCCGGCGCTTCTTCTGTCCGTGGCAGGGGTGCTTGTGGAAACCGAAGTTCGGGCCGTGTCGTTGGGCGATTCCACGCGAGTGGGCCTGCCGGTGAACCGGCAGCGCTGGACCACGGTTGGCGAGTCTCCATGTCGTCACGGGAAGAGGCGGCGGCGTTGGCAGGGTTGCTCGGCGGCGATGTGAGGACGGGGCGGTCCGGGAGTGAGTGGATCACCCGCCGGGACCGTTTCGAGATCACACTCGACGGGCCGCAGTCCCTGGACTTCAGGATGGTCACGCGGGGGCGGCAAGGGGAGCACGTCTGTGACGGAGTCCGACACCTGCGGCCGGCCACGATCGCGGGAGAAGCTTGTGGCTGCCCGCCCACCTGGAGTCAGCGTCGTGCGGCATCCAGGGCCGGCCGCGGGCCGAAACCGGAGATCACCTTGCGGTTCCGCCTGGTCGAGGCACCAGAGGCCGGACCATTCGGCATGCTCTCGTCCTCCTGGGTGCTGACGGAGGACATCGACGCAGTGCTTGGGCGCCTGGACGGAACGAACGGGCCGGTGACCGCAGGCCTGAGCATCGATCGACCGTCGTTCATCACGCCGGCCGGTGTTGAAGTCGTGGGCCAGCGTCCGAGGCTTCGCCTGCTGAGCTCTGTCCCCTGATCTTCTATGTCAATCCAGGATGTCGGCGGCGGTTGAACCGTGGTTCTGGATCACTTTTGGGGCTCTGTCGCTGATTGAGGGGTCCGTGCTGACCGTGATCGGGCGGTGGGCATGACCTCGGCGTGATGGATTCGGTGCGTGTGGCGGACCTTCTCTTCCCGGGGATCGGCGTGGAGGTCGAGGAGATGGTTCTAGGGGATGGCGAGGTTCGTCTCGCCGTGCGGTCGGTGGCGGCGTCGGCCGTCTGCCCGGGGTGCGAGCGGAGATCATCGCGGCTGCACTGCTACTACCGGCGGCGTCTTGCGGACCGTCCGGTCGCGGGTCGGCGGGTTCGGCTGGACCTGAGGGCGCGTCGTCTCGTATGCGGCAACGACCAGTGCGGCCGGCGGACGTTCGCCGAGCAGATCCCGGCTTTGACGTGCCGCCACGCGCGTCGCACGACCGCGCTCACCGCTCAGCTCACCGACATCGCCCTGTTCTTGGGCGGCCGGGCCGGGGCCCGGATCTCCGGGCGTCTGGCCATGACCACGTGCCGGGACACCCTGCTCCGTCTCATCCGGGCGCTACCCGTCCCATCGTCGGGCCTCGTCCCGCGTCTGGGGGTGGACGAGTTCGCCATCCGGCGCGGTCGCACCTACGCGACGGTCCTCGTGGACATGGACACCCACCGGCCGGTCGACGTCCTCGCCGATCGCACCGCGAACACCTTCGCCACCTGGCTGCGCGACCACCCCGGAGTGCGGACGATCTGCCGCGACCGCGCCGGCTCCTTCCGCGACGGTGCCCGCACGGGTGCGCCGCAGGCCCAACAGGTCGCCGACGCCTGGCACCTGCTGCACAACCTCGCCGAGGCCGTCGAGCGCGTCGTCGGCCGCCACCGCGCTGACCTGCGCGAACCCCTCGACCTCGGAGAAGAGCGGGATGAGATGCCCCGTTCCGGAGCTGCCGGCTCGAACGAGCTGGACGTCCACGGCCGGCCGCGTCCGCTGGTCGCCCGCACGCGCGAGCGTCACCAGCAGATCCACGAACGCATCGAGCGCGGCGACAGCCTGCGGGCCATCGCCCGTGAACTCCGCCTCAGTCGCGGCACCGTCCTGCGTTTCGCCCGAGCCGCCGACGTGGAGCAACTCCTCGTCGCGGCGACCCACCGCCCCAGCGTGATCGACGACTACCGGCGCTACTTGCACCACCGGTGGATGGAGGGCTGCACCAACGCCTCCGCACTCACCCGCGAGATCCAGCAACTGGGCTACCGCGGTGACGTCAACACTGTTCAGCGTCATCTGCGGCTCTACCGAACCGGAGCGATCCCGGCGGAGGCCCCACCACCCCACCTGACCGTCCGCCGCGTCACCGACTGGATCATGCGCCGACCCGAGCGGCTCGACGACACCGAACGCAAGTGCCTCGACGAGCTGTGCGAACGCAGCCCGGCCCTGGCCACGACCACCCAGTACGCCCGGCGCCTGGCGACCATGGTCCGCGAACGCCGCAGCGAGCACCTGGCCCTCGATGTCTGGCTCGCCGACGTCCGCCTCGACGGGCAACCAGAACTCCGCAGCCTGGCCGGCGGCATCCGACGCGACCACGCCGCCGTTCTCGCGGCCCTGAACACCACACTCACCTCGGGAGCAGTAGAGGGCAACGTGACCAGGATCAAGCTGCTCAAGCGCCAGATGTACGGGCGGGCCAACTTCGACCTCCTACGCCTCCGCATCCTCCTATCACCATGCTCAGCCAGCCAAGACCCCTCAATCAGCGACAGAGCCCGGAAAGTGATCCAGAACCAGTTTTCACCCAAGACCAGGAAGTTAAGCCGCTGCGGCGTTCGTCAACACGCTGTCCGAGGCCCGGGTGATGGTCACGGTCGTCGTGGTGTGCCGTTTTCGG
>NZ_JBFAJO010000185.1:0-3986 GCF_040655255.1 Kitasatospora sp. NPDC050463 | reverse complement strand
CACACCCTCCCGGTCGGTGGTGTGGTCGTCCGCGAAACGACGGTCACCCGTCGCGTCCGGCACGTACTTCACACAGACAACGATCCTCAAGCTCACGGCCTGTCTCCTGTACTGGTCTCGTCCGGCGGCTGCGGCTGTGCAAGCGGGCGCGAACTCGGCACGCACCCACTCCGGGCAGCGTGTTCCCGTGCCGGTCCGGAACTTCCTGGCAGCATACTCGTCGGCAGTCGAATGACACTACCGGCCAGTAGCTTACGCCGCCGAGCCCCGGCCGACCGCCCCGCGGAGCGCCTCGCGGCGGCCCTCGAAGGACCCCCGGCCCAGCCGGACCGCGCGGCGGCCCGCACTGCCGTCAGCCCTCATCCTGCCCCAGCGCCGCGCCGTCACCACCTGACGGGGCGGCGCATCCGGGGTGGGATTCACCACCCGTGCCGCACGGCCCCCACCCGGGCGGATCAGACCGCCTCGCCCAGCGCCGCGATCACGTCGGCCCTGCGCGGCAGCCCGGCCGCCCGGCGCACCACCCGGCCCTCCGCGTCCAGGACCAGGACCGTCGGCGTCCGCAGGATCTCCAGCCGGCGGACCAGGCCCAGCTGCGCCTCGGCGTCCAGCTCGACGTGTGCCACCCCCTCGACCATGTCCGCCACCTCGCCGAGCACCCGCCGGGTGGCGCGACAGGGCTGACAGAAGGCGGTCGAGAACTGCAGCAGCGTGGCCCGCTCGCCCAGCGCCTCCCCCAGGTCCGCCGCCGAGAGCCGAACCACCCCGTCCTTCGTGCGCACCCGCAGCCTCCCGTCGCGCTTGGCCCGCAGCAGCCCGAACGCACTCGCCACCGCGAGCACGACAACGCACACCACCAACCCGGTCATCCCCCCAGTCTGCCCCGGCTGCCACGGGCTCCGACAGAGTGGTCGACCGGTGGACCTCGGTCCGCGTACGATCGCCGGGTGGACTCCGACCGCCCCGCACGACCGCTGCTGACCACCCGCCGCGTGGTCGACCTGTGCCGGGCCACGGCCTCGCGCTGTCACTGACGCGCCCCGCCGTCCCCCCACCAGCGATCCAGCCCGGAGTCCCCCGTGCAGACAGACCCCCGCGGCCCGCGCTTCGCCGCCGCGCTCACCACAGCCGTCCTCATCGCCGTCCTGCTCAGCGGCAGCGGCCTGCTGCTCGCCCTCCAGGCCGCCGTCTTCGGCCTCGGTGCCGTCGGCGGCCTGCACCGGTCGCCGTACGGCTGGCTGTACCGGACCCTGGTCCGGCCCCGGCTGGCACCGCCGACCGAGACCGAGGACGAGCGTCCACCGCGCTTCGCCCAGGGCGTCGGCCTGGCCTTCGCCGCCGTGGGCACGCTCGGCTTCCTCACCGGGGTGACCTGGCTCGGTCTGCTGGCCACCGCGTTCGCCCTCGCCGCCGCCTTCCTCAACGCCGTCTTCGGTTACTGCCTCGGCTGCGAGATGTACCTGCTGCTCCGCCGCTCGCAGGGCCGGCTCGACCCCGCGCCCTGACCGGCCGAGAAAGGTTCCCGGCCCACCCATCACGGACGTCACACTCCCGTCCCCCGCTCGACCGCCCGCCTCAGGTGACAGCGGGCACTCGTTCGGGGGATCATCTCCGTGTATCACCCGTGGCCGCCGCGGCGTGCCGCGCCTCCGGTCGGCCCCACGTACGACACGGGTACCGCCGGACCGGGCCGACAGGGCCCGTGGGAAGTCAGGACTGACCGTGGCAGAGCTCGTGTACCCGCCGGTGATCGGCGCCGCACTGACCGTCTTCCGCGCGCTCGACGTGCGCATCAGAATCGTCGGCGCCGAAAACATCCCCGCCAAGGGCGGAGCGGTGCTGGTGAGCAATCACATCAGCTACCTCGACTTCCTCTTCGCCGGCCTCGGTGCCTACCGCGGCGGCAAGCGCAAGACCCGCTTCATGGCGAAGGACGACGTCTTCAAGCACGGTGTCTCCGGCCCGTTGATGCGGGGCATGAAGCACATCCCGGTCGACCGCACCGACGGCCAGCCCGCGTACGACGCGGCGGTGCGCGCCCTGCGCGCCGGCGAGATGGTCGGGGTGTTCCCGGAGGCGACCATCAGCCGCTCGTTCATGCTGAAGAAGTTCAAGACCGGCGCCGCCCGGATGGCCGCCGACTCCGGCGCCCCGCTGCTGCCGGTCGTCCTGTGGGGCACCCAGCAGCTCTGGACCAAGGGCCGGCCGAAGACCCTCACCAAGCGCCACGTCCCCGTCACCATCATGATCGGCGAGCCGATCGAGCTCGCGCCCGGCGACAAGCCCGTCATGGTCACCCGCCGGCTGCGTGCCGCGATGGGCGAGATGCTCGACCGGGCCCAGCGCGAGTACCCCGGCAAGCCGAGCGGCCCGGACGACACCTGGTGGCAGCCCGCCCACCTCGGCGGCACCGCCCCCACCCTCGAGGTCGCCGAGGCCGAGGACGAAGCAGAGGCCGAGCGCCGCGCCACCCGCGACTGACCACCCGCCCGTCCGGGCCCCGGCGTGGTGTCCGCGCCGTCGAACCGGCAAGTCCACTCTTCATACTCCGTGCGACCAAGTGGCCACGGACCGTCGCGTGTCGGGCGCCCGCCCGCACTCCCGATCTGACACAGTGACAGCTCCCCGGGGGCCTCGTCCTGCATCAGAGACGGAGATGACACGCCGATGACCGGCACACGGCTGCTGCCACTCACCACCACGGCCCGCACCCGCGCCCACGCAGGTGCGGGTCTTCTGCTGGCCGGCACCGCCCTGCTCACCGGGTGCGGTGCCCAGCCCGGCGAGATCCCGCTCAGCGAGATCCGGGCGGAGTCCCCGTCCGCCGCCCCCACGCCCGAGCCCGCCGTCGCCAACGCGACCCCGGGCGTGATCGGAGCCGCCGCCCCGGCCGCCCCCGTGACGGCCCAGAACGGCCTGATCGCCAGCCGGGTCTTCCTCGACCCCGGCCGCCTCACCAGCGCCGTCTTCACCGTCGCGGCCGACGGGAGCGCCCTGCAGCAGCTCACCCGGCCTCCCGGCCAGGGCCGCGACGACCACCCCGACTGGTCCCCCGACGGCAGCACCGTGGCCTTCGACCGGATCGAGACCGAGAACGGCTCGGCCCGACTCTGGACGGTGTCCGCCGACGGCGAGGGCGCTCACCAGATCGGCCAGCTCTGCGAGACCGGCGCGGCCGACTGCACCAACGAGGCGGAGAGCGGACCCGCCTTCTCCCCCGACGGGAAGCAGATCGCGTTCAGCCGCGCGTGGGGCGAGGTCGACTCGGCCACCAAGCAGATCCAGTACTCCGACCTGTACGTGATGAGCCCCGACGGCACCAACGCCCAGCGGCTGACCTTCCTCACCAATGACACGCCGTACTCCGGCGACGTCCGCAACCCGAGCTGGTCACCCGACGGCAAGCAGCTCGTCTTCGAGTACCGGACCAGCTCGACCGGCCAACCGGCCACAGGTCGGGCGCTCTACATCGTCAACGCCGACGGCACCGGCCTGCGCCGGCTCACGCCGTGGGAGCTGCGGGCCGGCGAGCGTGCCAGCTGGTCTCCCGACGGCACCCGGATCGTGTTCACCACCTATCCGGCCGGTCCCGATTACACCCCCGGCGGGGGCATCTACACCGTCCAGCCCGACGGAACCACCATCGACGCCCTCACCCCCGGACCGTCCGACGTCTTCTACGGCGCGGCCGCCTACTCCCCCGACGGCACGTCGATCGTCTTCGCCCAGGCCCCCGCCGGAGGCGCCGCCGACCTGTACCGGATGCAAGCCAACGGCACCGGCGTCACCCGGATCACCAACACGGCGGACCAATGGGAGAGCGGGCCCAGCTGGGGCCCGGCCGCCCTCCGGCCATAACCACCGCGAGGCCGTCCGGCCGGATATCGGTACAACGCAAAGAACCCCCCGATCCGGATGGATCGGGGGGTTCTTCGTGAATGATTGTTCGGCGGCGTCCTACTCTCCCACAGGGTCCCCCCTGCAGT
>NZ_JBFAJO010000184.1:0-4060 GCF_040655255.1 Kitasatospora sp. NPDC050463 | reverse complement strand
TCGGTCACACGCAGGCCGCGGCGGGTGTCGCGGGTGTGATCAAGATGGTGATGGCGATGCGGCATGGCACGTTGCCGAAGACGCTGCACGTGGACGCGCCGTCGCCGCACGTCGACTGGTCCGAGGGTGCGGTCGAGCTGCTGACCGAGGGCCGTGACTGGGCGAGCGACGGCGCGCCGCGTCGGGCGGCCGTCTCCTCCTTCGGGGTCAGCGGCACCAACGCGCACGTCATCCTGGAGCAGGGCGAACCCGTCGAGGAGGCTTCGGCCGAGGCGGCTGAACTTCCGCTGGTGCCTTGGCTGGTGTCCGCCAAGAGCGCTGAGGCACTGGCCGCGCAGGCTGAGCGGTTGGCGGACTGGGCGGAGCTGGACGACGTTTCGCCGACCGCCGTGGGCGCGGCGCTGGCGAGTGAGCGTGCGGTGCTGGAGCGGCGTGCGGTGGTCGTGGGTGCGGACTGGGACGAACTGGTCGCGGGGCTGCGGGCGTTGGCCGTGGACAGTAGTGGTTCGGGCTCGGGTGCTGGTGGGCGGCTTGCCTTCCTGTTCGCCGGGCAGGGGAGCCAGCGGGTCGGCATGGGTGCCGATCTGGCGGCCGCGTTCCCGGTGTTCGCGACGGCGTTGGACGAGATCTGCCAGGTGCTGGACCCGTTGGTGGGTCGGTCGCTGCGTGAGGTGATGTTCGAGGACGCCGACGGGGTGCTGGGCGAGACCGGGCTGACGCAGCCCGCGCTGTTCGCCTTCGAGGTCGCGCTCTACCGCCTGCTGGAGTCCCTGGGTGTTCGCGCGGACGTGCTGGCCGGGCACTCGGTCGGTGAGATCGCCGCCGCACACGTCGCCGGGGTCTTCGACCTCGCCGACGCCTGCACCCTGGTTACTCACCGGGCCCGGCTGATGCAGGCGCTCCCAGCCGGTGGGGCAATGCTCGCCATCGCCGCCACCGAGGAGGCGGTGCTGCCGCTGCTCGCCGGACACGAGGCCGAGGCGGGGATCGCCGCCGTCAACCGGCCCGCCGCCGTGGTCGTTTCGGGCAGTGAGGCGGCGATCGCCGCGATCGAGGCACAGACGTCCGCGCGGACCAAGCGGCTGCGGGTGTCCCACGCCTTCCACTCGCCGTTGATGGACCCGATGCTCGCCGAGTTCCGTGAAGCCATCGGCGCGGTGACCTTCCACGAGCCGACCTTGCCGGTCGTCTCCAACGTCACCGGCCGCCTCGCCGAGCCTGGTCAACTGACCAGCGTTGACTACTGGGTGGACCACGTCCGTCAGGCGGTCCGCTTCGCCGACGGCGTCACCGCCACCGGGGCGGCGGTGTTCGTGGAGATCGGCCCGGATGGCACGCTGACCAGCCTGGCCCAACAGGTCCTCGACGGCGGCGAGACGTTCGTCCCGACCGCCCGCAAGGACCGCTCCGAGACCCGCAGTGTCGTGGAAGCCCTCGCCCGACTCCACACCGTCGGCATCGACGTCGACTGGGCGACCTACTTCGCCCCCGCCGAGTCCGGCCGGGTCGACCTCCCCACCTACGCCTTCCAGCGCAGCCGTTACTGGCTGGAGTCCGACACCGACACCCGGCGCGGCACCCTCGACCACCCGGTCCTGCTCTCCGGCACCGAGATCGCGGGCGGCGAGTCGGTGGTCTTCACCGGCCGCCTCTCGCTGACCGCTCAGCCCTGGCTGGCCGACCACGCCGTCAACGGCACCGTCATCCTCCCCGGCGCCGCCCTCGCCGAACTCGCCATCCGCGCCGGCGACGAAATCGGCCTCCCCCACCTGGACGAACTGACCCTCCAAGCCCCCCTCCTCCTGCCCGCCACCGGCAGCGTCGAGCTTCAGCTGGTGGCCGGGGCGGAGCAGTCGGGCCGCCGCCCGCTCACCCTCCACTCCCGCACCAACGACGCCTCCGCCTGGACCCAGCACGCGGAAGGCATCCTCGCCGAAACCACGGATACGTCAGGCATCGACCTGACGCAGTGGCCGCCGACGGGAGCCAAGCCCGTCGACGTCACCAACCTCTACGAGGACCTCGCCGGACTCGGCCTGGAATACGGCCCGGTGTTCCAGGGCCTCACCGCCGCCTGGCGCACCGACAACGAGGTGTTCGCCGAGATCACCCTGCCCGAACAGCCCCAGACGGACGCGGGCCGGTTCGGCCTGCACCCCGCGCTGCTGGACGCGGCCCTGCACGCCATCGCCCTGGGCGACTTCCTGCCCGCCGGACAGCCTCACCTGCCGTTCGCCTTCGGTGGGCTGACCCTGCAGGCGAGCGGCGCGACCGCGTTGCGTGTCCGGGTCGGCTCTGCGGCTCCCGGCGGCGCGCTCGCGCTCGCCCTGGCGGACGGCGAGGGCCGGCCGGTGGCGGAGATCGGCGCACTCACCTTGCGTCCGGTCGCGGCCGACCAGCTGAGCGCGGCCCGGGACATGCTGCACCGCTTGGAGTGGGTGTCAATCACGGCCGGTACGGCGTCGTCGGCGGTGGCGTTCGAGCTGGTCACCGTCCCGGCCACCGACGGCCTCGCCGTCCCGGACGCCATTCGCCACACCACCGAACACGTCCTCGCCGCGATCCAGAGCTCCGACACCCCGCTGGTGGTCGTCACCCGCCACGGCGTCGCCACGACAGCCGACGAGCCGATCGACCTCGCCCACGCCGCCGCCTGGGGCCTGGCCCGCGCCGCCCAGGCCGAACAACCCGGCCGCATCACCCTCGTGGACCTCGCACCAGACACCGACACGGACACGGACACCGCCGACGCGGTCGACAAGGCCCTGACCACCGGCGAGACCCAGATCGCCGTCCGCGGCGACCAACTCCTCACTCCCCACCTCACCCGCGCCACCGTTGCCCCCCGAGACGGCGAACCCGCCTTCGGGCCGGACTCCACCGTCCTGATCACCGGCGGCACCGGCGGCCTCGGCGCACTCACCGCCCGCCACCTCGTCACCCACCACGGCGTCCGCAACCTCGTCCTCGCCAGCCGACGCGGCACCGACGCCCCCGGCGCGACCGAACTCGCCGCCGACCTCACCACCCTCGGCGCCCACGTCACCATCACCGCCTGCGACATCACCGACCGCGCCGCCCTGGCCGAGCTGATCACCACCAACCCGCCCACCGCGATCGTCCACACCGCCGGCATCCTCGACGACGGCCTCCTCACCGGCCAGACTCCCGAACGTCTGGACGCCGTGCTGCGGCCGAAGGCGGATGCCGCCTGGCACCTGCACGAGTTGACCGCGCACCTCGACCTGACCGCGTTCGTCCTCTACTCCTCGCTCGCGGGGACGTTGGGTAACGCCGGCCAGGCCACCTATGCCGCCGCCAACGCAGCTCTTGACGCCCTCGCCCACCACCGCACCACCCAGGGTCTGCCCGCGACCTCCCTCGCCTGGGGCCTGTGGGCAGGCGGCGGCATGGCCGGCGACCTCACCGAAACCGACCTGCGACGCCTCGCCGCCGCCGGCATCGCCCCCCTCACCCCCACCGACGGCCTCACCCTCTTCGACACCGCGGTCCGTTCGGGTGACGCCGTGTTGGTTCCGGCACGTCTGGTGCGGACCAGGCCTCGCCGGTCGGTCAGGGCTGCCGGGCAGGCGCGTACGTACAGCGTGGCCGAACTGGGCGAGCTGGTACGCACCCAGGCTGCCGCCGTCCTCGGGTTCGCCGACGCCTCGGCGATCGCTCCGGGGCGGCAGTTCCAGGATCTTGGGTTCGACTCGTTGATGGCCGTGGAGTTCCGCAACCGCCTCGGTGCGGCGACGGGGCTCCGGTTGCCTTCCACGCTGATCTTCGACTACCCGACCGCTCAGGCCGTCGCCGACTATCTGGCCGGTGAGCAGAGCGGTCGCGAGCCGCAGGCCGTCGCCGCCACGATCGCGACCGACGAGCCGATCGCGATCGTCGGCATGGCGTGCCGTTACCCGGGTGGGGTCGGGTCGCCGGAGGAGTTGTGGCGGCTGGTCGCGGGCGGCTCGGACGCGATCGGCGAGTTCCCGGCGGATCGCGGCTGGGACCTCGACGGGATCTACAGCCCGGACCCCGAGGCGATCGGCACCACCTACTC
>NZ_JBFAJO010000183.1:0-4222 GCF_040655255.1 Kitasatospora sp. NPDC050463 | reverse complement strand
GCGCCGGGCCGGCATCTCCTCCTTCGGCGTCAGCGGCACCAACGCCCACGTCATCATCGAGCAAGGCGAACCCGATACCACTGCCGGGCACGAGGACGAACTCCCGCTGGTGCCCTGGCTGGTGTCCGCCAAGGACACCGCCTCACTGGCCGCGCAGGCCGCACGGCTCGCCGACTGGGCGGAGCTGGACGATGCTTCGCCGGCTGTGGTCGGTGCGGCGCTCGCGGGTGAGCGTGCGGTGCTGGAGCGGCGTGCGGTGATCGTGGGCACCGACCGGGACGAACTGATCGCCGGACTGCGGGCGTTGGCAGCGGACGGCGGGATCTCGGGCTCTGGTGCGGGTGGGCGCCTTGCCTTCCTGTTCGCCGGACAGGGGAGCCAGCGGGTCGGCATGGGCGCCGACCTGGCGGCCGCGTTCCCGGTGTTCGCGAGCGCGTTGGACGAGATCTGCCAGGTGCTGGACCCGCTGGTGGGCCGGTCGCTGCGCGAGGTGATGTTCGAGGACGCCGACGGGGTGCTGGGCGAGACCGGGCTGACGCAGCCGACGTTGTTCGCCTTCGAGGTGGCGTTGTACCGGCTGCTGGAGTCCCTCGGTGTTCGCGCGGACGTGCTGGCCGGGCACTCGGTCGGCGAGATCGCCGCCGCGCACGTCGCCGGGGTCTTCGACCTGACCGACGCCTGCACCCTGGTCGCCCACCGCGCCCGGCTGATGCAGGCGCTGCCCGCCGGCGGGGCGATGCTCGCCATCGCCGCCACCGAGACCGACGTCCTGCCGCTGCTCGCCGGACACGAGGCCGAGGCGGGGATCGCCGCCGTCAACGGGCCCGCTGCCGTGGTCGTATCCGGCACCGAGGCGGCGATCGCCGCGATCGAGGCACAGACGACCGCGCGGACCAAGCGCCTGCGCGTCTCCCACGCCTTCCACTCCCCGCTCATGGACCCGATGCTCGCCGAGTTCCGGGTGGCACTGGCCGACATCGTCTTCCACGAGCCGACCATTCAGGTCGTCTCCAATCTCACCGGCCACCTCGCCGAACCCGGCCAACTCACCACCCCCGACTACTGGGTGAACCACGTCCGCCGGGCCGTCCGCTTCGCCGACGGCGTCACCGCCGCCCGTGCCATCGGCGCCACCGTCCTCGTCGAACTCGGCCCGGACGGCACGCTCACCGGCCTGGCCCAGCAGACCCTCGACGGCGGCGAGACGTTCGTCCCCACCGCCCGCAAGGACCGCTCCGAGACCCGCACCCTCCTCGAAGCCCTGGGCCGGCTCCACACCATCGGCATCGCGGTGGACTGGGCGACATACTTCGCCCCCGCCGGGTCCGGCCGCGTCGAGCTGCCCACCTACGCCTTCCAGCACCGGCGCTACTGGCTTGACCAGAGCCTGACTTCCAGCGATGTGACATCCGCCGGTCTGGGCGCTGTTGACCACCCGCTGCTCAGCGCACTCGTCCCGGCCCCGGACGCCGACGGCCTCACCCTCACCGGCCGGCTCTCGCTGACCGCCCAGCCCTGGCTCGCCGACCACGAGGTCAATGGCACGGTCATCCTTCCCGGTGCCGCTCTCGCCGAACTCGCCCTGCGGGCGGGCGAGGAGCTGGGCAGTCCCGTGCTGGACGAACTCACGCTCAGCTCTCCGATGGTTCTGCCGGCCAGTGGCAGCCTGCAACTGCAGGTGGTCGTCGCGGCCGCCGACGCCTCCGGGCGCCGGCCGGTGGCCGTCCACTCCCGGACCGAGGACGCGCCGGACTGGGTCCGCAATGCCCAGGGCTTCCTCGCCCTGGCTACCGAGACGCCCGCGTTCGACTTCGCCGCCTGGCCGCCGGCGGGCGCCGAGCCGCTCGCCGTGGACGAGCTCTACCCGGACCTGGCCGCGACCGGTCTCGGCTACGGCCCGGCCTTCCAGGGCCTCACCGCCGCCTGGCGGGTCGACAGTGATGTCTACGCCGAGATCACGTTGCCCGAGGAATGCCGTGCGGACGCGGTCCGGTTCGGCCTGCACCCCGCGCTGCTGGACGCGGCCCTGCACGCCATCGCCCTGGGCGACTTCCTGCCCGCCGCACAGCCCCACCTGCCGTTCGCCTTCAGCGGGCTGACCCTGCACGCGAGCGGCGCGACCGCCCTGCGGATCAAGGTCGGCTCTGCGGCTCCCGGCGGCGCGCTGGCGCTCGCCCTGGCGGACGGCGAGGGCCGACCGGTGGCGGAGATCGGCGCGCTCACGTTGCGTCCGGTCTCGGCCGACCAGCTGAGCGCCGCCCGCGACATGCTCCACCACTTGGTGTGGACAGCGGTCACGGCCGGCACCGCGACGGCGGAGATCCCGGCGTTCGAGCTGGTCACCGTCCCGGCCACCGAGGGTCTCGCCATCCCGGACGCGGTCCGCCACACCACCGAACACGTCCTCGCCGCCGTGCAGGCCTCGGAGGCCCCGCTGGTGGTCGTCACCCGCCACGGTGTCGCCACGACGGCCGACGAGCCGATCGACCTCGCCCACGCCGCCGCGTGGGGCCTGGTCCGCGCCGCCCAAGCCGAACAACCCGGCCGCATCACCCTCATCGACACCGCCACCGACACGAACGACGCGGTGACCAAGGCCCTGACCACCGGCGAGACCCAGGTCGCCGTCCGCGGTGAAACCCTGCTGACCGCCCGCCTCACCCGCGCCACCGTCACCCCCCGAGACGGTGAACCCGCTTTCGGGCCGGACTCCACCGTCCTGATCACCGGTGGCACCGGTGGCCTCGGCGCACTCACCGCACGGCACCTCGTCACCGACCACGGCGTTCGTGAGCTGCTGCTGGTCAGCCGACGAGGCACCGACGCCCCCGGCGCGACCGAACTGGCCGCCGACCTCACCGCCCTCGGCGCCCACGTCACCATCACCGCCTGCGACATCACCGACCGCGACGCCCTGGCCGAGCTGATCACCACCAACCCGCCCACCGCCATCGTCCACACCGCCGGCATCCTCGACGACGGTCTCCTCCCCGGCCAGACTCCCGAACGTCTGGACGCCGTGCTGCGGCCGAAGGCGGACGCCGCCTGGCACCTGCACGAGTTGACCGCGCACCTCGACCTGACCGCGTTCGTCCTCTACTCCTCCCTCGCGGGCACGTTGGGTAACGCCGGCCAGGCCACCTACGCCGCCGCCAACGCAGCTCTTGACGCCCTCGCCCACCACCGCACCACCCAGGGTCTGCCCGCGACCTCCCTCGCCTGGGGCCCCTGGGCAGGCGGCGGCATGGCCGGCGACCTCACCGAAGCCGACCTGCGACGGATGGAGCAGTCGGGCGTCAAGCCGCTCTCCGACCCAGAGGGTCTGGTCCTGTTCGATGCCGCCGTTCGTTCGGGTGACGCTGTGCTGGTTCCGGCGCGTCTGGTGCGGACCAGGCCTCGCCGGTCGGTCAGGGCTGCCGGGCAGGCGCGTACGTACAGCGTGGCTGAACTGGGCGAGCTGGTGCGTACGCAGGCTGCCGCCGTTCTGGGGTTCGCCGACGCTTCGGCGATTGCTCCGGGGCGGCAGTTCCAGGATCTCGGGTTCGACTCGTTGATGGCCGTGGAGTTCCGCAACCGCCTCGGTGCGGCGACGGGGCTCCGGTTGCCCTCGACGCTGATCTTCGACTACCCGACCGCTCAGGCCGTCGCCGATTACCTGGCCGGTGAGCAGAGCGGTCGCGAGCCGCAGGCCGTTGCCATCACGACCGCGACCGACGAGCCGATCGCGATCGTCGGCATGGCGTGCCGTTACCCGGGTGAAGTCGGGTCGCCGGAGGAGTTGTGGCGGCTGGTCGCGGGTGGCTCGGACGCGATCGGCGAGTTCCCGGCGGATCGCGGCTGGGACCTCGACGGGATCTACAGCCCGGACCCCGAGGCGATCGGCACCACCTACTCCCGACACGGCGCCTTCCTCTATGACGCGGGGGAGTTCGACCCCGGGTTCTTCGGGATCTCGCCGCGTGAGGCGCTCGCGATGGACCCGCAGCAGCGGTTGCTGCTGGAGACCTCCTGGGAGGCGATGGAGCGGGCCGGCATCAGTGCCGACCGGCTGCGCGGCAGCCGGACCGGCGTCTTCGCCGGCGTGATGTACCACGACTACGGCTCGCAGAGCCGCGTGCCCGGTGAGCTGGAGGGTCTGATCGGGATCGGCAACTCGGGCAGTGTCGCCTCGGGTCGCCTCTCCTACACCTTCGGTTTCGAGGGTCCGGCGGTGACGGTGGAC
>NZ_JBFAJO010000182.1:0-4282 GCF_040655255.1 Kitasatospora sp. NPDC050463 | reverse complement strand
CCGTCGAGTACGAGAACACCTACCACCTCACAACTGCAAAACCACAGGTCACAACCACAAGCTGAGGTCTCTATCGAACCCGGGGCGGTTCAGTTTCCCGACGACGCGCACGGGGCGCACGCCTACGCGCGAGCAACACTCCTATGCGCTCCCTGTGATCTCCGCTCAAGCTCCGAATTCCTCCTCTTCCTCTCAACAGAGCTCGTACTCTGGTGCGTTCGCCTACCGACCAGGCGGGCTTACGAAGAGGCTCGGACAGAGGGGTAGCAAAGTGAACGGCACCGCCACTCGCGCGCGGGAGGAGGCCGTGGCCTCCCAGGCTCAGCGATGGGCCGACGAACTCATTGATCTCGGACCGCGCAACACACTGCTGCACTTCAAGGACACAAAGACTGGCAGCCTCGACCTGACCGCCATCTCCGCCGAGCAGCAGCACGCGCTACTGACCGGCCGGAAGGTACGGCTCGCGAGCCTCGTCCCCGATCCGTCCGATCACAAATCCGCCTGCCTTCGCGCACGCTACCTACGGCGCCGGATCCTGGAACTGGACGAGGAACAAGGTGTCGAGGCCGGTCTCCTGGCCTGCGGACTGCTGAACGTGGACCCGCCGAAGACACGTGGCACGACCATCGTTCTCCCGCTGCGTGCTCCCCTCGTGCTGCTGCCCCTGACGATCCAGCCGCGCACGGCCACCGAGAACGACTTCGTCCTCCAGGTCGACGGCGAGCCGGAGATCAATCCGGTCCTACTCTACGCGCTGAACCGCCAGTACGGCCTGGACGCCGACCTCGACCAACTGGCCGACCAGGCATCGGCCACGCTTGAGGAGCAGACGGATCCGGGTACCCGGGTGCGCGCCGTGTACGACCTCCTCGCCAAGGCCCTCCGTCGGAGCGGGCTGTCCGTGTCATTCGAGGAACGCCTTGTGGTCGGGGCCTTCAGCTTCGACCGGCTGCCCATGGTCAACGACCTGAAGAACTCTGGCTCGCTGCTCGCCGAGCACCCCGTCATCGCCGCCATCGCTGGTGACAGCACGGCGGCCCACTCGCTACTGGAGGACACGGAGGGCCCTCCCGCAGGGAGCGAGATCCCGCCGCGGGAGGAGTTCCTCGTCCACGATGCCGATGCCTCTCAGCAACAGGCGATCCGCGCCGTGCTGGCAGGCCGACATGTGGTTATTGAGGGCCCTCCCGGAACGGGTAAGAGCCAGACCATCGCCAACCTCATCGCCGCGTTGGCTGCTGAGGGACGGCGCATCCTCTTCGTCGCGGAGAAGCGCGCCGCGATCGAGGCCGTCACCGACCGACTCGCCCAGGTCGACCTCGACGGACTCGTTCTCGATCTTCATGGGAACAAGCTGAACCGTCGCCAGCTGGCCCAACAGCTTCTTGAGACCCTCGACCGGTCCGGCCAGGAGCTGCCGCCGAGCCCTGAGCAGTTGCACGCCTCACTCGAGCACTTCCGCGGTCAGACCGGCCGACATGTTGCCGAGTTCCACCAACCGCGGTCTCCGTGGGGAGTCAGCGCTTACCAGGCCATGGCGGCGCTGTCGGGAATTCCGCCCGAGCGCCAGACCCGCTGGCGCCTGCGCGACGGTGTCCTGAAGCAACTGGACCTGACTGCACGGCAACAGGTGGAGCGGGACCTGCACAAATTCGTCAGCCGAAAGGGGCTGCAGATTCGGCGCGGCCAGTCCCCCTGGGCGCGCACCCGCGTACGGGACGTCGCGGAACTCCGTCCAGTCCTCGAACGACTTGACCAGTTGGCGGGCACGGCCTTCCTGGACACGCGCCGGGAGATCGAGACACTCATCACCGCAGCAGGGTTGTGCCAGGCACAGGACGTCCACGGCTGGCAGCAGTTGCTGGGCCTCCTGCAGGCCGTGTCCGGCACATTCGAGGAGTTCGCCCCGGAGGTCTTCGGACCGCAGCTCAACCGGTTCGTCGCCGCTACCGCTGACCGGGCTTGGCGCAAACAGCACGGGCAGCCCATCGGCTGGTGGCAGCGACGCTCCTTGGTCCGTGAGGCCATGGCCATCCATCGGGACGGACTGCGCGACCGCCAGGTCCTCCACAGCCGGCTGGTCCAGGCCCAGGAGCAACGGACCCGTTGGCAGAGTGTGTCGGTGGACGGCGCACCGCCTTCCGCGGTCCCTGAGCTCGGCGCCACACTGAAGAACTTCATCGAGCTTCGCGACCGGCTCGCCGCAGTGGCCCTCTGCGCGGGTGTCGACGACTGGGCGAAGAAGCCTGCCGATGAGGTGGCCGAGATCGTACGAGAACTCGACGCCGACCGCGGGACGCTGTACCAGATGCCCGAACTCAACCAACTGACCGACCGCCTGGAGGCCGCCGGTCTTGGCCCGCTGCTTGACGAGCTGACTCAGAGCCTCCCCACGCCAGAGGCAGTGGTCGACCGGTTCCAGTACGCCTGGTGGTCATCCGTTCTCGACGAGATCAAAATGCATTCCCAGCACGTTCGCACCTTCACCGGACGGGAACACGATCACGCCGTCACACAGTTCCGCCGCACCGACAGCGCCCACATGGCCGCCAATGCCGGCCGCGTGCGGTACTCCGTGGCGGCCCGGCTGCGCAAGGCCCGCGATACCCACCGTGACCAGAACGCCGTAGTCCGCGACCAGGCCGCCCGCAAGACGCGCCACTTGCCCTTGCGCAAACTGGTCGCCAAGGCCCCCGACGTGCTGTTGGCGGCCAAACCCTGTTGGGCCATGTCGCCGCTCGTGGTAAGCCGGGTGCTACCGGCCACCCGGCTGTTCGACGTGGTGGTCTTCGACGAGGCCAGCCAGATCCTGCCGCACGACGCCATGACGTCGATCATGCGGGGTCGCCAGGTCGTCGTCGCGGGCGACCGGAACCAGCTGCCGCCCACCTCGTTCTTCAGCCGCGTGCTGAGCGGCACGGACAGCCAGGAGGACGCTGACGACGAGGACGGGAACGATCCCGGCGTCTTCGAGTCGCTCCTGGATTTGCTCAGCAGTCGGCTGCCCGGCGTCCACACCCTCCGCTGGCACTACCGGAGCAGTGACGAGAGGCTGATCTCCTTCTCCAACCGCGAGATCTACAGCGACCAGCTCGTCACGTTCCCCGGGACCGCCGTCGAAAGTCCGATCCTTCTGGAGGTCGTCGACGGGCACGCACTGCCCGGCCAGGACGGCTCCGCCCCCCAGGAGGTCGAGCGGGTGGTGGAGTTGGCCCTCGACCACGCCTCCCGTACCCCCGACCTCAGCCTCGGCATCATCACCATGGGCCAACGGCACGCCGACCGCATCGATCTCGCCCTGCGCAAAGCCCTCGAGGCGCAACCGGACCTGCAGGACTACTTCAGCCCCGAGGCGGGCCCCGGCCGCCGCTTCTTCATCAAGAACCTCGAACGCGTGCAGGGTGACGAACGCGACGCCATCATCCTCAGCATCGGGTACGCCAAGGCCGCCAACGGCCGGCTTGCCCAACGCTTCGGACCGCTCAACAACGAAGGCGGAGAGCGTCGGCTCAACGTCGCCATCACGCGTGCACGCAACCGCATGACAGTCGTCAGCTCGTTCTCCCACCACGACTTCGGCCCGCGCGCCGAGACGAAGAACCGCGGCCCCGAATTGCTGCGCCTGTTCCTCGAGTACTGCGCTGTCCAGGGTGACCTCACCCGGTCGGGTGGACGCCAGGAGACGTACGAGCTGAACCCGTTCGAACGGCAAGTGCTGGATGCCCTGCGGTCCTCAGGCGTTCCTGCCGTCCCACAATGGGGCGTCTCCGGCTACCGCATCGACTTCGCGCTGGCTCATCCCGAACGGCCCGGCCAGATGCTGCTCGCCGTGGAGACGGATGGCGACCGCTACCACCGCACAGTAAGCGCGCGAGACCGTGACCGGCTCCGCCAGGCGCATCTGGAACGGCTCGGATGGCAGTTCCACCGGATCTGGGCCGCAGACTGGTTCGCCGACCCCCAGGCCGAGACGGACCGACTTGTCAG
This sequence comes from Kitasatospora sp. NPDC050463, assembly GCF_040655255.1. Classification (NCBI taxonomy): domain Bacteria; kingdom Bacillati; phylum Actinomycetota; class Actinomycetes; order Kitasatosporales; family Streptomycetaceae; genus Kitasatospora; species Kitasatospora sp. NPDC050463. The sequence continues at coordinate 292 of NZ_JBFAJO010000182.1, read as the reverse complement.
TGTCTGGCAGGACGTCGTCCGCGCGGCCGACGATCCGCCGAGCCGCACAGCGCCTCAGACCTCGGTCCCCGCTCCGCGCCGGGCAGAAGAGTCGTCGACGCGGCGAGGACACAGACCGTCGTTGACGCCCGGTGGCAGCATCGGCACCTACTCCGACACGGATCTCCAGGCGCTCGCCGGCTGGATTCTCAGCGACGGCTACTGAACTTGATTGCGTGATGTCGGCTGTTGCTGAGCTCAGCCGTCCATGATCAGTCCGGTCTCGGTGAGGCAGGCGTCGATCAGATGGGCT
>NZ_JBFAJO010000181.1:0-4304 GCF_040655255.1 Kitasatospora sp. NPDC050463 | reverse complement strand
AGGCTGCTCTCCAGGGCGTCCCGCAGGGCGGGTTCGTCGTCGACCACGAGGAGCCGGGCGGCGGCCGGTCCGGGCTCGGCGGGGGTGCTGTCGCGCGCTCAGCCGAAGGCGGTCTTCAGCGCCTGGAACGCCGTCTTCGGGTCGGAGAGGGCGTGGTAGACGGGCGGGATCGGCTTGTCGAGACCGAGCAGCCGGTAGACGGCGTGCATGGCGCCGCGTACCGAGTATTCGACGGTGAAGACCACGTCCTCCGGGATTTCCACGAACTGGCCGAGGAGGGCGAAGTTCCTGGAGCCGTGCGGGATCACCAGCGGCCGGTCGTGCACGCCGCGGCGGGCGAACTGGCTGGTGATGTAGGGCATCATCACGGTGGTGACCGTGGTGGTGGCGCGGACCTCCTCGGCGATGTCGTCGAGGCAGAGCTGGCCGAGGAGTTCGTCCAGGATCTCCCGCCCGGTGGACTTGGCCATCGCCTTGCCGGTGTGCTCGCCGGGGGTGTCGATGAACAGGCCGTAGCCCCAGAGCGTGAAGACGTCCTCGGGCTGGCCGTCGAAGTGCGGCGGGCGCGGCACGACGATGGACATCAGCCAGGGCGAGTCCTTGAAGGTCATCAGCGCGCCGGTGCCGGCGGCGTTGCCGCTGTACTCCTCGATCCGCTTCAGCAGGACCGGGCTGCGCATGGTCAACGTGAAGGACTGCCAGGCGGCTTCGGCGATGTTGCCGTTGAAGACGGCGGGACGGCCGAAGTCGGGGGCCTTGCGCGAGAGCGTCTCCCACAGCGTCCAGCCGCCGTCGCGCTTGTCGCGGACCAGCTCGGCAACCGTGTCGTCCGTGCCGTAGGCGGCGTCGGCGGTCATCGAGCCCAGGGTGATGAACGCCAGGTCCAGATCGGCGAGTTCGACGGTCTCCGGGCGGCCGTCCCGGTCGAGGTGGAGCCGCTTGGCGCGGCGGATGCCCGCCTCCTCGGTGAAGTCGACGTCCGTCACCGTGACGCCGTGCTCGAACCGCACCCCGTGCTCGGTCAGCCACCGGATGAGTGGCCGCACGATCGAGTCGTACTGGTTCAGCCTGGTGCGGCGGACCCCGGAGAGGGTGTGGATGCGCGGGAACTCCTGGACGAAGCGCAGGAAGTAGCGCTTGAGTTCGATCGCGCTGTGCCAGTTCTGGAAGGCGAAGGTGGTGCGCCACATCGCCCAGAAGTTGGTGGCGAAGAAGTGCTCGGAGAAGAACTCGTCGATCCGCCGGGAGCCGATCACCGACTCGGGCAGGGCCAGCAGGCGGGCGAGTTCGATCCGGTCACGGGTGTCCAGGCCGAGCTGCGAGGCGTCCAGGATTCGGTGGTCCCGGTCGATCAGACGGGCCTTCGCCTCGGTGGGCCACTGCTGGTTGAAGGCCAGGATCTCCTGGCGGACCGTCACGTTCTCGTTGTCGAGCGTGGGGATGGTTTCCAGGAGGTTCCACAGGCAGGTGTACGCCTCCTCTTCCAGCATCCGCCCGCCGCGCGTGACGTAGCCCTGCTCGGCGCCTCCCCGGCCGTCCAGTGAGCCGCCGGCCAGGGGGAGTTCCTCCAGGATGTGGATGTTCTCACCCGGGAACTCGCCGTCCCGGATCAGGAAGGCCGCCGCGGCGAGCGAGGCGATGCCGCCGCCGACCAGATAGGCCTTCGTTTCCCGCGAACTGTTGATCATGCTCTCTTCCGGCTGTCCGGGCTGGCGCCGCTGGAGCCCCTGCGCTGGTCGGCAGGCTGTTTCCAGCCTTCGGCCACCGGGCCGGTGCTCGCGAGGGCCGGGCGGCCCGTGGCACAGGACCAGTGGTCCCGGACCGGTGTGCCGTACGGGCATCCGCTGCCGGGGCGATGAGGGCACCGGCCTGGTGGCTCCCAATGGTCCCGAGCGGGTCGGACGGATGTGTCCCGGTCGGCCCTGTACGCAGGCGGACTCAGAGCGTGACCATGAGGACGCTGGTCGTGTCGTCCTGTTGCACCCGGCTCCGCATGGGCCAGAGGTCGGCCGGCTCGCCCCGAGAGGAGATGGCGATCATTTACCTTCCCGTCACCGTCGGAGTCGACGGTTCTCCCGAGAGTCTGGCGGCGGCCGACCTGGCCGCCGAGGAGGCGGCGCTGCGGCAGCGTCCCCTGCGTCCTGCACGCCCTTCCGCTCATGCCGCACCTGCTGCCGGCTGGCGCGCGCCCGCGGTGCTCCGGACGTGGCGTGCTCGCAGAGGCGCAGCACGTGCTGGCGGTTCGGCACCCGGAGCTGTGCGTGCACGCGGATGAGGTGCACGACGTCGCCACGGCGGCACTGGTGGCGGCGGCCGAGGATGCCGAGCTACTGGTTCTCGCCGCCCGGGGGGACGGCGGCTTCCCGGGGCTCCGCGTCGGGGCGACAGCTCTCCACGTCGCGGGCCGGGCGGGTTGTCCCGTCGTCGTGGTCCCCGCCGAGGCGGCGGATCCGGTGCCACGCGAACAGGTCGTGGTCGGAGTGGACACCCGACGGCCGGCCGAGGCCGCGCTCGACTTCGCCTTCGAGGCCGCGCGCCGCTACGGGCTGTCGGTGCGGGCCCTGCACGCGTGGGCGCCGGTGGATCCGCCGGTGCGTGCGAAGTTCCAGCTCGCCGAGCACGACCTGCTCGACCTCGCGATCGCGCCGTGGCGGGCCGCCCACCCGGATGTGCAGGTGGTCGCGGACGCCGAGCCGGGCGGCGCCGGACAGGTGCTCGTCGATGCCTCGGCCAAGGCGCGGCTCGTGGTCCTGGGACGGGGCCACGATGCCTCGCCCGGCCGCCTGGGGCCGGTCGCACATGCCGTACTGCACCACGCCGCCTGCCCGGTGGCGCTGGTACCGAAGTCGTGAACCCAACCGGCCGGGCCATGCCCCAGCCCGAGGGACCTTCGGTACCGGCCAGGGGCTGCCCGGCCCATGGCCTGGGGGCCGGTCCCGGGACGACGCTGCTGGACAACGAGCCGGCACTCGGGTGCCCAGGCCAGCCAGATCCCTTGGAGGTTGTAACCATGTCTGTTTCCGTCGTGGTGGGTGTCGACGGATCGATGGAAAGCACCGCGGCGGCGCAGTGGGCGGCGTACGACGCCAACCGGCGCCGCGCCGCCCTTCGCCTGGTTTGGGTGGCACCGCCGCAGGACGGTGACCTCCCGTACAGCGGGGCGGCCAGGTGCGGGCTGCCGGACTTCGCGACGGCGCTCCAGGCGCGGATCGTACAAGCGCTGCCGCAACTGGACATCTCCTGCGAGCTGATTCCCGGGACCCCGTGGTCCGCCCTGGCCGCCGCCGGCGGGCGGGACGGCCTGCTGGTCCTCGGCTCGCGCGGACCGGGCGGGGTCACCGGGCGGCTCTTCGGGTCCGTCGCGTTGCGCGTGGCGACCGAGGCACGGTGCCCCGTCGTCCTGGTCCCGGCGGGCGCCGACGGCCCGGCCAAGGGTCCGGGCCAGGTCGTTGTCGGCGTAGAGGGCAGCCGGCGGTCGGACGCCGTCCTCGGGTTCGCCTTCGAGGAGGCCGCCCGGCGCGGGGCCGTGCTGCGGGCCCTGGAGGGCCGGGTCGAACCACACGGCCCCTACCGGACCGAGGCCCCGGTCGGACAGGACGACATCAGGCGGTCGCTGGTGGAGTCGGAGACGCTGCGCCTCCAGGACGCGCTTGCCCGCTGGCGGGAGAAGTTCCCCGAGGTGCGCACCGTGGCGGAGGTGTCCGGCTGGGGTGCGGCCACGACGCTGGTGGAGGCCTCGCGCAGAGCGGCCGTGGTGGTCCTGGGTCGGCGCGCGGCCGCGCACCCGACGGCCGCGCCGAAGTTGGGGCCGGTGGCGCACGCGGTCATCCGCCAGGCGCACGGACCGGTGGCCATCGTGCCGCACGACTGAACCACGGCGCGCGGTGGCCGGGGCCGATGAGGTCCCGGCCACTCGCGCATCCGGAATGATCCTACGGACGGGTCCAGCCGAAACGAGATGACGTCCTGTCATCCGAGCCGAGTGGGCGAGGCCGGCACCGTCGGGCAGGCACTGGCCCGGGTCCCCGCGCTGCGCCCGGACGTCGCAGTGCTGGACATGCCCGACGGCGACGGCGTGACGGTCTTTACGGTGGGACACGAAGACCTCCGTGTGTGGTGTGGAGCCTAGACACCTCCACCACACCGGAGGTCTTCACTTTTGATCAAGGCCGGGCACTGTCAACAACGCTCGTGGTCAATACAACTAGCCCCAATACCAGTGACTTTAGGATCGCTGATGGTAGGCTGCCTGCCCAGGAGGTGCCTGGATGCCACGCCCTGGGCAGGTCAAGCCGGCGACGGAC
>NZ_JBFAJO010000180.1:0-4389 GCF_040655255.1 Kitasatospora sp. NPDC050463 | reverse complement strand
CAGCCCCAACGAATACGAACACCGACACCACACAGCTAAACTCACGCTCGCCGCGTGACTACCAACCGCGTGTCCACCTTCACGGGCGAAGGCCCGGGGCTGTGGGCGGCCTGGGCGGCGCGGGTGTGGGGCAGGTCGTCATGGGGGTCAAGGACGACGGTGACCGGCGGCGGGTCGGGGCAGGTCAGCACGGTGCGCCTGCCTGTCGTCGGCCGAGTTTGCTGTAGGCCCAGCGCACCAGGTCCTCGTCCACCTTGGCGCGCCCGGACTCCTTCATGCCGGCGGCCAGGTGGTGGGTGATCTTCGCCCAGGCCCGGAAGTTGCCGTGGGCAGCCTCGCGGTCGCACAGGGCGATCAGCTCCGGTTCGGCGTCGGTCCAGATCGGGTGGAAGGCCGGAATGGTGTCCAGGACCTCCTCCAGCGTCAGGGGGTCGATCTCCTGCCAGCAGTAGACCCTGGATTCGAGCATCGGCTCGCTCTGCAGCATCTCGAAGCAGCCGTTGCCGCCGGTGAAGACGATCGTCAGGTCGGTGCCGGTGTCGTCCCACAGGTAGCGCAGGTATTCGAAGCAGAGCTTCGACAGCCACTGGGCCTCGTCGCACACCAGCACCCGGGTCTCCTCCAGCGCCCCGCGCAGCATGCGGTCGAACTCGATCGCATGGGAGGGCGGACGACCCGGGAGCCCCAGGGCGTAGAACAGTTCGTGGCGCAGGTCCCGGGTCGAGGGGCGGGCCCGGAACTGGATGCGGTGGGTGATCTGCGGGGCGAGGTCGCGCAGCGAGGCGTTGACCGCGAACGACTTCCCGTGCCCGGCCCTGCCGTAGATGCAGATCATCGCTCTGGCTTCGATCGCGGCGCGGATGTTCTCCCGCACCGCCAACAGGGCCCGGGTGCCGACCACGTGGGCGTCGCGCAGGCGCATGTAGTGGTCCTCGCGTTCGGCCGGCAGCCGGCCCAGTCGGTCCGCGGTCGTCACCGGCGTCCTCCCTCTTCTGCTTCTTCTTCGTTCGCCCCGGACGACGGTGGGCCGGCATCGGTACCGGGTGCTGCCGGAGGGGAGCGGCGGATCGGGCGGGCCCACGAGGGGGGTGCCTCGCGCGGCGGGATCAGGTCCGGCAGCGCCCGCTTCGCCAGAGCGCTCCCGGCCCCGGCGGCTGCGGCGAGTTGATCCTCGGCCTCGGCTACGGTCAGCGCCGCCAGCGGCTCGGGCCGCCCCGGCACGGTGACCGCGCCGTAGCGGCCCAGCCGGCGGCGCTGGCGGTCCGCAGAGACCAGCGCACGCACCATCGTGCGCCGCTGGGCGTCCTTGGCCCGGCGCAGGGCGGCCCGCTGGGCCGCGGTGGCGGCGTTCGCGAGGTGGGCCGGCCCGAGGTAGGCGCCGGTGGCGGCGTCGAACACCTCGATCTCGTGGTCGTGGTGGGGGACGAACCGCACCCGCACCCGGGTGCCGTCCATGCCGTGCATCCACGGGCCGACGTAGTAACGCCCCCGCCAATACACGCCTTTCGTGGACAGGACCTTGTCGCCTCCCGCGTCCTCGAGGGTGAAGGAGCGCAGCAGCGCGGGCGGGACGTCCTCGATCGGGGTGGGGTCGTCCTGCCACGCCTGGAGCGGTGTGCGGCCGCCGAGCGGCTGCGGGCGGTGCTCGGTGTTCCACCACTGCACCCAGTCCAGAAGCCGTGCGGTGAACTCGGTGAACGACAGCAGCCCGTCCAGGTCACCGGGCCGCGCCCGCGGGCCGGTGGTGGCCGCGGGGGCGTGGAGGTATCCGGGCTGCGCGACCAGGAACATGTCGACGACGCAGTGGTTGAGGTTTTCCACCGTGCCCTTCAACTCCGGCCTGCGCGCCGGCAGATCCTGCACCGGGACCGCGAGCGCGCCCAGCGCCCGGGTCACCGTGGCGCACAGGAACTCCTTGCCGCGGTCGACCCGCACCAGTTCCGGCAGCCCGCCGATCGGCCCGTACGGGCCGCCGCTCTCGTCCCGCGACAAGGCGATCCGCAACGCCGCCAGCACCGCGTCCCGGGACGGCTGGTGCGGGGTGACGGCCGCACCCGTGATCGCGTTCCTCGCGCAGTCGATGAACCACGTCACCCACGGACGCACCGCCCGCCCGTCCAGCTCGACCTCGACGGGCAAATGCTTGTGATCACCCTCCCAGCACGCGTTGCGCCACTTCACCGGACGGGCCAAATGCACATCGTGCGCCCGCCTGGCCCTCTCCCCGCCCTTCAGCCCAGCGCGCTGACCCGCGTTCAGATCCCGGCGCACCGCCCGCTGAAACGTCGCCAACGACGGAACAGCCGCTCCCCCACCGCTCCCGGCACCCGCGGCCGACTCCCCACCGGCTCCCCCGTCCAGGGAGTCGTCCGCCGACGCGCGGGCCTGTGCGAGAAGCTCCCGGTGGACCGCCGCCGCGTTCCCGCACCACAACGCCAACCGCGCGTGGACCTCGTCCGTGACCGTGAACCGCGGCCGGGGCCTGCGCGCCGTCCGGCCCTCCTCGCGGGCCGCCTGCAGCCAGCGCTGCACCGTCCGCACCGACCGGCCCGCCGAGAAAGCCGCAAGACGCACATGACCGGGCGTCAGAACACCGCGTTCCTCCAGGGCCAGGAGCCGGAACACCACCTGCTCACGCACCACCCACGCCGGACCACCGGACCCTACCGCGTCGCTCCCGCCGCCGTCCGCCATCCACGCCCTCCCGGCCCGTCCGACAGCCCCAGCAACGACCGGGCTCGTCTCCTGCCCATCCAGGAAGACAGCGACCGCACCACGACGACGCCCGAAACCGCATTCCGGTGACACCCAGCAGGACTATCTGGTACAAGCCGGACATGCCATCGGCGTCAAGGAAGCTGCACGAAACTGACGCACGGCCAGCCATCACCGCCGCTGAACACCACAGACACGCCTACGCCCCACGACAGAAAACCACCGCATCCGACGACAAAAAAGCGCACCTTCACACGGGGACATTCTGGAGTCGGACAGCTATGGTCCGCTCATCCGTATTTTGACTGCCTTGAGGTCTCACGACGCCAAGGTGGTGGAGGCCCTCGCGGTGCCGCAGAAGTCGGGCAAGCGGACCACCGGGCGCAGCGCTGAGGCGGCTTTCGCGCCTGGTGAGGGCGGCTCTGGTGCGGGTGGGTCGGGGGCGTTCACGCTGCCGGTGCGGTTCCAGACGCCAGTGGACGAGAACGTGCTCGCGCTGTTCATCGCCTCGCGGGTGCTGGTCGGTGAGACGCAGCTGTGGCGTGAGGGGATCGGGCACGCGCGGCGGTGGTTCGAGGAGACCGGCGGGCTGGATGTTCCTTATTCGGCGCTGGTCGGGGAATCCGGGAATTACCCGCTGGGCAAGTGGCTGTCGGACCGTCGCGGTGAGAATGCGAATGGTGAGCTGGCGACGTACCGGGTGGAGATGCTGGACGCGCTCGGGATGATCTGGTCCGTCTCGGATGCGCGGTTCGAGGCCGGCCTCGACTGGGCCAGGGTCTGGGCGAAGGGCCACGGCGGGTCCCTGGCGGCTCCGGCGCGGGCGTCGGTCGGCGGGTACGCGATCGGTACCTGGCTCTCCGAGCTGCGGGCCGCCGCGGCGGTGCCGGCCGGGGAGCCGGGGGCACTCGCGCCGGAGCGACGCCAGTCGCTGGAGGAGATCGACCCCTGGTGGTGCCCCGCCTGGCCGATCACCTGGCAACGCACCTACGCCGTCGCCAGGTCGTGGTGGCTCGACTCCGACGGACGGGTCGACTGGGCGCGGCTGCCGCAGGACACCGTCTTCGAGGGCGAGCAGCTCGGCCGCTGGGTCCAGGCGCAGCGGGCCGGCTGGCCGGCCCTGGAGGCCGATCAGCGGGACCTGCTCACGGCGATCGGCATCGAGGAGGACCAGGAGCTGGTCGCCGCGAAGACGGCGGCCGACGCGAAGCCGAAGGTGTCCCGTGGCAACCGGTTCGCGCAGGGCCTGGCCGCGCTGGCCGCGTATGTCGAGCGCGAGGGCCACGCCCGGGTGCCGCGCTCGCACAAGGAAGGCGGGGCATCGCTGGGCACCTGGCTGAACAACCAGAAGGCGAGGCGGGACAAGCTCAGCCCGGAGCAGCTCGGCCAGTTGGAGGCCCTCGGGGTGGCCTGGTAGGACGGGCCTGGCTCGTTCGAGACTGTGTCTCACATCGCTCGACGCACATCGGCCCCGCCACAGTGGTGGGGTCGGTTCGTGCGGTCATGGGGTGAGCGCGGCGGAGACCCTTGCGAGGCGGGTCTGCGGGAGGGCGAAGGGGTTGGCGGGGTTGCGGTAGGAGTACTGAACTTGATTGGGTGATGTCGGGGCTGTTCGCCTGACGGTGGGGCTGTGGATCCGGTAGCCCTGGGGCATGAGGTACGCGCAGGGCGGCG
>NZ_JBFAJO010000179.1:0-4437 GCF_040655255.1 Kitasatospora sp. NPDC050463 | reverse complement strand
TCCACGAACTGGAACTGCTGGTTGGTGGCGTTGGTGCGGGTCCACTGGACGACGTTGGCGCCGTCGGCGGTGGAGGAGTTGTAGACGTCGAGGGCTTTGCCGCTGTTGTGGTTCACCAGTACGTACCAGGCGGTGGTGTCCACCGTGGCGGCCGACGCCGGCGTCGTGGCCACCGTGAGCAACCCGCCCACGATCGCCAGGGCTGCCGCGGCGGCCGCCCCCGGCCGCCACCGACGACGCCACCTCGCGGCGCGCGCTAACCAAACCGACATAGCGTCTTCCTTCCACCATTGGGATCAACGACATGAGACGGGCCGCATCGGCGGGGACGCCGGCGACACCCGCGCACGGACAACCGCCCGAGAAGTGTCGTGTTAGCGTTAACATTTCCGAGGATGAGCCGTGCAGGAATATGTGTAGGTGTTGAGTAGCCAGCCGGCGGTGCGGCTGAACGCACCACGTGTCACCTGAGTGTCCCTCAGCACGTGCAGAGTTAGCCAGAGTTCTGTTGTTAGCGCTAACAATTTGAAGGCCGAGCATCCGACGTGTTGCAGGGAGAAAACCATGGGACATGAGAGGCCGTCAAGCACCGTGCCGCAACCTGTCTGTTACTGAGGCGTCATCAGAATCCCGTTCTGTCAGAGTTGTTGACGGGAACGACGTGAGCGCTCACACTCTCCGGCGCGGACGGCAAGTTGGCTTGACTCTGTCGGTGATCTTGATAGTCGCGGTCAAGTAATGCGCCGCACCTCCCTGACTACCTCGGCGAGTTGCCCAACCCCGGTCGGCAACAAGCTCCGCTCCCACGGCGCGGCCCACCGTGAGGTCATGCCCTCGATGGAACATCGCTCGCGCAAGGGCCTGAACAACTGGGAGGAGAACAAGTCACCAGCCCGCCAGACAGCGCGAACGCGCTATGAAAGGCTTCCGCTCCGTGGATGGGGCACAGCGGTTCCTGTCCGCCTTCAGCGGCATGTCACCCCACTTCCGACCCCGCCGCCCTCTGATGCCCGCACACGACTACCGAGCCGAGATGACCGTCCGCTTCGCCATCTGGGAACACATCACCGGCGTCGCCGCCCTCGCCGCCACGGCCTGAGCACAGGCTGGCTCCCGAGCCCACCCTGCCCCGACGCGCCGTCAGGCAGTCGTCGGCCAACCAAGCCGCTCACTCAACTGCCGATATCCGTAAGTGGGTTGGGTCTCCAAGGAGAGAGAGCTGAGCTGCTCGTCAACGCGAGCGGGCCCGGACCCCTTCACCGCAGTGAGCTGATTTCATCTTGAAGTTGCAGGTCACGGGGCTGGCGCGGGGTGGGGCTGGGGTGCTCGTGCTGGCGGGGGCGCGATCGGTAGCAGGCGATCGTCTGGCGTGCGGCCGGTTCGCCGGAATCGTGTCGTAGGGCGGGCCGGCCACGCAGGCTCCGGCAAGCGAGAGCCGTTGCGGGGAGGGACTGTTGCTGGCGGATGTGCTGGTGTGGGTGATGCAGCGGCGGGTGGTGCTGGCTGATCGCGCTGAGCGGCTGCGCAAGGAACTCCCCGAGGTCGATGCCGAGGTGGCCCGACTGGAGGCCGCGGAGGTGGTGTTCGGGCAGTTCGTTGACGCCGAGCGGTCCGGGAAGGCCGACGCCCCGGCCATGGCCGAGGAGTTCGAGCGGGTCACGACCTCACCGGGAGCGGGCGGCCTGCTGCTGGTCCCGCACCGCGAGGACGGCATGGACCAGGGCGCGTTGCCCTCGGACTACCAGGCGATCATGAAGATCATGGCCGCGGCGGACAGTCGGCCAGAACCGGCCGTAACACACGGGCCCCCGACGGGAGTTGGGGATTCTATGCGATAGAAGACCAGCCCCGCCGAGGGCCCCGACGGCCTTGTCTGCCAGTCCCGCCTGTACCTGTCCACCGCCACCGTGGACCTGGTCCCCGGCCTGATCCGCTTCCGCTGGCGCAAGCTCCCGCCCGGGAAGATCGCCCTGATCGTCCTCGCGGTCCTGCGCCACGACCAGCGGCTCTCCGACATGGCCGGCGGCAACGACCTCTCCGCGTCCACCGTGCGCCGTTGGGTGATCGAGGTGATCGACCTGCTCGCCACGCGGGCCCCGCGTCTGGACCGCGCCCTGAAGAGAATCGCTCGGAAGGGTGGCGTCGTCGTACTCCTGGACGGCACCCTCGTATCACGATCGGGTAACGGCGTGTCAGGTCTCTTGTCCGCCGAATTGTTAGCGTTAACACTCTCCCGACGGCGACCGAGCCGTTCCACCCGTGCCCGTACGCCCCAGGGAGTCCAGATGAGCGCAGCACCCCACCCGGCGCAGCCGTCGCGTCGCACCATTCTCGGCCTGGCCGCCGCCACTCCCTTGGCGATGACCGGGGTGCTGAGCCTCGGCGCGGGCACCGCCCACGCGGCCGATGCGGCGTACGTGATGTGCTACTTCACCGAGTCGAACGACCTCGGCGCGGGCACCGACTACGGCCTCCACCTCGCGGTCAGCCGCGACGCGCTGGAGTGGACGCCGCTGAACCAGAACAATCCCGTCGCGATACCCACGGCGGGCGCCCTCGGCCTGCGCGACCCGTTCATCCTGCGCAAGCAGGACGGCACCTTCGTCGTGCTCGCCACCGATCTCAAGGGCACCGACTGGAACTACAACAGCCAGTACATCCACGTCTGGGACTCGGTCGACCTGCGCACCTTCACCGGCTACCGGCGCCTCAAGCTGCACGACATGGCCACCCACAGCTGGGCGCCCGAGTCGTTCTGGGACGCGGGCCGCGGCCAGTACGCGGTCCTCTACTCGGCGGTCAACGCCAGCGGTCACAACGTGATCATGGTGAACTACACCAGCGACTTCGTCACGGCCTCCGCCCCGCAGGTCTTCTTCGACCCCGGCTACGACGCCATCGACGCCAACATGACCGTCGGCGTGGGCGGCGTCAACTACATGTACTTCAAGAACAACGGGCAGGGGAGGCTGCTCGGTACCAAGTCCACGTCGCTCACCCCCGGCAGCTTCACCGTCTTCGGCACCCCCACCGACCACGGCGGCACCGAGGCCCCGACCATCGTGAAGTCGCTGACCTCGAACACCTGGTACATGTGGGGCGACACCTACACCCCCAACGGCGTCTTCTACGCCTGGCAGACCTCCGACCTCGCGGCCGGCACCTGGACCGCCCTCGACCAGAAGACCTACACCCAGCCTCTCAACTCCAAGCACTGCGGCATCACGACCATCACCGCCGCCGAGTACGACAACCTGCTCGCCAAGTGGGGCGCACCGGACTGGAACCGGCTCAAGTCCTACAACTTCCCGGACCGTTACGTCCGCCACGCCGACAACGTCGGCCGCATCGACCCGTACCCGTTCAACCCGTACACCGACTCGTTGTGGAAGCTGGTCCCGGGCCTCGCCGACAGCTCCGCCGTGTCCTTCCAGTCCGTCAACAACCCCACCCGCTACCTGCGGCACTACAGCTACGAGCTGCGACTCGACGTCAACGACGGCACCCCGACCTTCGCGGCGGACGCGACCTTCCACCGCACGGCCGGCCTGGCGGACTCCACCTGGTCCTCCTTCCGCTCGCACAACTTCCCGACCCGCTACCTCCGGCACTCCAACTACGTCCTGCGCATCGACCCGATCTCGACGGCCACCGAACGGCAGGACGCGACCTTCCGCGTCGGCTACTGACCGGCGCGCCCTGCGCCGTCCGGCCGACGGACCGCGTTCAGCCCCGGGTGTGACGGAACGGCGGGACGGGGCCACCCGTCCCGCCGTTCCGCGTTTGCGGCCATGCGCCTGCGGTCGCCCACGGTCCGCAACGGATCTGGCTCGGACGCGGCGGTGCCGCCGTTACGGCCGAACGATCTGAACCAATCAGGTTCGCGCCGCGTAGGTCTGCACCGTGCAGATCGGCGCTGTGCAGGTCGACCTCGAACAGGTCCATACCGCTGAAATCAATGTGATCCAGTGAGGTGCCCTGGTCGCGCTGGTGGTCGCGGTGCGCCAGCACGCTAAGGGCCGTGAGCAGGTCGAGGTCAGGCTGACGCGGAGTGACCCCCTCGGCCGATTTCGTGGTGTTGGCGAACCGGACGGCACCGGCCTTGTGGCGGATGAAGCCGCACAGGACCTCGACGATCGGTGATTGGTCCGACGGCGAGTCGTGCATGACGCGCTCCAGTGCGTACACCCCGCCCAGGCGGATCTCGAGGCCGGTGCTGTCGAGCTGCTCGACGGCCTTACCGAACCGGTCGGTCACCTGGCCCTGCCGAGCGACGTCGAGCTGGCTGTTGGTGGAGACCACGGACAAGGCATTGAAGAGCAGCGCGCCGACGGCCGCCACAACTGAGGTGTCCCCTGGAGTGTGGACACAGGGGTTTCATGCCGCGAGGGAGAGTTTAGCCGGGGCGTGGTGCCGCTGTTCGAACTCGATGGGTGG